>NZ_JBRRCU010000026.1:0-51187 GCF_056759195.1 Stenotrophomonas sp. STEN083
GCTGGGGGGCCCACTGCCCTGCTCTGTCTGCGCTCTCGGGCGGTCGGGGTCCCTGAGTCGGTGCGCGCGGCCGCGAAAGCCATACCCCCCCCCCCCCCCCGCCCCCCCCCCACTACAGGCTGGGCTTTATCGGTAACGCCCTCTGCCGACCATGGGTCGGCACTACGGGTTGGGCCTTGTCGGTAATGCCCCGAAACGACAACGCCCCGCTTTCGCGAGGCGTTGTCTGTTACATCACCGCGGCGCTATCAGCCCCACGGATCCTGCAGAACCATGGTGTGGTCGCGGTCCGGGCCGGTCGAGACGATCGACACCGGGCAGCCAGCCAGTTCTTCCAGCGCGCGCAGGTAGGCACGTGCGGCCGGCGGCAGCTTGTCCCATTCGGTCACGCCATGGGTATTTTCGGTCCAGCCCGGGAACTCCAGGTACACGGGGGTGCATTCTTCCCAGCCCTGTGCGTCCAGCGGGGCGTATTCCGAACGCTTGCCACGGTATTCATAGGCAATGCAGACCTTCAGCTTTTCCATGCCGTCGAGCACGTCGAGCTTGGTGATGCACAGGCCGGAAATACCGTTGATGGCCACAGCGCGCTTCAGCGCGACGATGTCCATCCAACCGCAGCGACGCGGACGGCCGGTCGAAGCGCCGTACTCGGCGCCACGGTCACGGATGCCCTGGCCGATTTCATCGTCCAGCTCGGTCGGGAACGGACCGCCGCCAACGCGGGTAGCGTAGGCCTTGGCGATACCCAGCACGTAGTCGATGGCATCGGCGCCAACGCCGGCGCCGGCCAGTGCACCACCAACGGTGGTGTTGGAGCTGGTGACGTACGGGTAGGTGCCGTGGTCGATATCGAGCAGTGCGCCCTGGGCGCCTTCGAACAGCACGCGCTTGCCCTGCTTGCGCAGGTCATGGCAGATGCCGGCAACGTCGGACTTCATCGGCTCGACGTATTCGCCGAAGGCCAGTGCTTCCTGGTACACGGTGTCGAAATCGACCGGCTCCACGCCCAGGTACTTGGTCAGCACGAAGTTGTGGTAATCCAGCGCGGTACGCAGCTTTTCAGCCAGCTGTTCCGGGTAATGCAGGTCAGCGATACGGATGCCGCGACGTGCAACCTTGTCTTCATAGGCCGGGCCGATGCCGCGACCGGTGGTGCCGATGGCCTTGCCACCAGCAGCCTTCTCACGCGCCTGATCCAGGGCGATGTGGTACGGCATGATCAGCGGCGCTGCCGGCGAGATCTTCAGGCGCGAACGCACTTCAACGCCAGCCGTTTCCAGCTCTTCGATTTCCTTGCGCAGGGCGGCCGGGGAAATCACCACGCCATTGCCGATCAGGCACAGCGCGTCATCGCGCAGGATGCCAGACGGGATCAGGTGCAGGACGGTCTTCTTGCCGTTGATGACCAAGGTATGGCCAGCGTTGTGACCACCCTGGAAACGAACAACTGCGCCGATTTCTTCGGTCAGCAGATCGACGATCTTGCCCTTGCCTTCATCGCCCCACTGGGCGCCGAGAACAACAACTGATTGACCCATGACGGGTAACTCCTGAATTTGCTGCGGCCATCGGGGCCGCGGACGGGGCCGTGCGCTGCGCTGCAGTCCGCCATCATGGACACCCCATCGGGGAGCATCCGGCAAACGCCAGGGCCATACACGGAAAAAGCCGAACGGGGCACTCCAAGAGGAGCAAGCCCGACCGGCTTTTGTGGATTATCCGGGTTTTGACTGACAGCTACCACCCCCGAGGCTGCAGGTTGGTATGGGCGTCAGGGTTTGGTTCAGTGGCGGACCCACCAAAGGACTGCCAGGCCGATGAACAGTGCCGCAGCGCCCATTCCGCGCAGGGAGGCAGCAGGTTGATCCAGCATCTGCGCGGCCATCCGCTTCCACGCCAGCGGCGCGATGAACAGGAACAGGCCTTCGATGATGGCCACGAGGCAGAGGGCGGAAAAGAGGTCTTGCATGCGCTATCGCCATTGCCTTCTCCCCGCGGGAGAAGGTGCCCGTAGGGCGGATGAGGGTGCGGGCGAAGCCCATCGAATAAAAAAAGGAATCAGGGACGTCTCGCCCCTTACCCTCAGCTCGCAAGCTGCCCTCACCCCAACCCCTCTCCCGCAGGCGGGAGAGGGCTAAAGCAAGGGCTAGAGCAAGGCGATCAGCGATCGCTCTTCATGTACTGCAGGAACGGGTCGTTCTTGTCGAGCACGATCACGCCGTTGCCGTCGGTCATCGACGAGCGATACGCCTCGAGGCTGCGGTAGAAGGCGTAGAACGACGGATCGGCCGAGCCAGCCTTGCCGTAGATGGAGGCGGCCGAGGCATCGCCTTCACCGCGCAGCTGCTGCGCATCACGCTCGGCTTCAGCCACGATCACGGTACTTTCGCGGTCGGCCTGGGCGCGGATGGTCAACGACTGCTCTTCGCCCTCGGCGCGCAACTTGGCGGCCTCCTGCTTACGCTGGGCGCGCATACGCTCGTAGACGTCGGCGATCACCTGGCTGTCGGTCGGCAGATCGATCTGCTTGATGCGCAGGTCGATGATCTCCATGCCCAAGGCCGCAATTGCCTCGTTGATAGACTTCAGCTGGCCGGCAATCAGCTCACCACGATCACCGGATACCAGCGCCTGCAAAGTGCGCGAGTTGATCTGGTTACGCAGTGAGTCGGTGATGATCGGCGCAAGGCGGGCGTTGACGATCTTGCTGTCGCCGCCGGTGGCGCGGTAATAGGCGCGCACGTCGGAGATCTTGCCAATGGCGAAGAAGTCGACGCTGACGTCCTTCTGCTCGGCAGTGAAGTAACGCGCCGGGGCGGTATCCAACACCTGGAAGCGGCGATCGAACACGCGCACGGTTTCAACCAGCGGCACCTTGAAGTGCAGGCCCGGCTTGATGTCGGCACGCACCACCTTGCCCAGGTTGAGCACCATCGCGGTCTGGTCTTCACGCACCACATAGACCGAGCCCAGCAGGCCCAGCAACACTGCGACGACTACGCCGATAACGACTGAATTTTTCATCGGCCGGCCTCCTCACGCGATGCCGAGCGCGAGACCGAACGGTCCGCGTTGCGAATGCTGTCGGTTGCCGCCGGCAATGCCGGTGCCACCATTTCCGGGGTCAGCTGCGGCGCAGCCGAGCTCTTGCCCGCATCAGCCGGCATCGGCACGTAGATCAGCTGACGACCGTCACCACCGATGACCTTGCGGTTCTCGGCCAGCACCTGTTCCACAGTTTCCAGCCACAGACGCTTGCGGGTGACGTCCGGCGCATTCTTGTACTCACCCTGCAGCAGGGTGAAACGGCGTGCGTCACCCTCGGCGCGAGCGACGATGGCCTGCTTGTAACCTTCGGCGGTGGTACGGGCACGCGAGGCCTGGCCGCGCGCTTCCGGTACAACCTTGGCGGCGTAAGCCTGGGCTTCGTTGATCAGACGTTCCTTGACCTGCTGTGCACCGTTGACCTCGTCGAACGCCGGCTTCACTTCTTCCGGCGGACGCGCGTCAGGCAGGGTCAAGCCGGTCACGCTGAGGCCGGTCTTATAAGCCTTGAGCGAAGCCTGCAGACGCTGCTCGGCAACCACCGCCAGCGGCCCACGGTTGTTCAAAACGGTGTTCAGATCGGCGCGGCCGACCTGCTCACGCACAGCGCTCTGTGCGGACTGTTCCAGCATCTGGTCAGCATCGACGGTACCGAACAGATACTCGCGCGGGTCGTCCACGCGGTACTGCACGTTGACCGACACGTTGACGATATTTTCGTCGCGGGTCAGCACCGGCACGTTGCTGCTGAAGGTCTTGATCTGCGTTGCGTTGACCTTGACCACCGATTCCAGCGGCCACGGCAGCTTGAAGTTGGGGCCAGGCTGCAGAATGCGCGAGTACTCGCCGAAGCGCAGGACCACGCCGCGCTGCTGTTCGCCGATCAGTTGGAAACTGGAGAACAACAACAGCAGACCCAATGCGACCAGCACCCAGCGCCAGATACCACCATCAAACAGGTCGCGCAGCGGCCCGGGCAGTCCACCACCCCAACCTCCGCCATTGCCGCCACGTGGCGTACGCGGCGCGCGGTTGTTGTCCGCACCACCACCGCTGTTGCCGCCGGGTGTATTCCAGGCCATGCATGCTCCATCTGTAAGGGCCAGGCAGCGGGGGTTCCCGCCAAGGACCTGACCATCTATCGAATCCCGATTCTAACAAGGCAGACTCTGAACAGGTTCGGGGCTACCTGAACAGAAAGTTTTGCCCGCCGATCAGCAAGCCAAGTGTTTGATCCTGCAGTGCGGATCCCAGCCATGACCGGTCCCGCGGTATCCGTGCAGGCCCCGATCGGCGCCTGCTCTGAATAGGAATAAGGGCAGACCAGCCATTTCACAACAGTTATGGTTGCACTCCCCCGTTCCGACGCAGGCCTACCGATGTCCGCTACCGCCCCGTTTACCGCCTTCCGCATCCACAACGACGACGCGGGCTACCGCAGCGGCCCTGAACAAGTGGGCCTGGACCAGCTGAGCCCGGGCGAGGTGGTGATCCGCGCCCGCTGGTCGTCGGTGAACTACAAGGACGCGCTTGCCGGTACCGGCAAGGGCAAGATCCTGCGCCGCTTCCCGCTGGTAGGCGGTATCGACGTGGCAGGCGAGGTTGTCGCCTCCAGCGACCCGGCCTTCCGTGAAGGCGACCAGGTCCTGACCACCGGTTGCGGCCTGAGCGAGACCCGCGACGGCGGCTACAGCCAGTACGTGCGCCTGGAATCCAAGTGGGTGATCCCGCTGCCGGCCCAGCTCAGCCTGCGCGAGGCAATGGTGCTGGGCACGGCCGGCTTCACCGCCGCGCTGGCATTGCTGCGCATGAGCGACAACCGGCAGACGCCAGCCCACGGCCCGCTGGCCGTTACTGGCGCCACCGGCGGGGTCGGCTCACTGGCGGTGGATATCTTCAGCCAGGCCGGCTACGAGGTGCATGCGATCAGCGGCAAGGCCGAGGCAGCGGAGTACCTGAGCGCCATCGGTGCCAGCCAGATCCTCGGCCGCGACGCCCTCGCCACCACCCGACCAATGGAATCGGCGCGCTTCGGCGGCGGCTTGGACAACGTCGGCGGCAGCATGCTGACCAGCCTGCTGGCGCAGACCAGCCCCTATGGCAACGTGGCTTCGGCCGGCCTGGCCGCCTCCGGCGAGCTGGACATGACGGTGATGCCCTTCATCATCCGCGGCGTCTCGTTGCTCGGCGTGGCCTCGGCCGGCACCGCCCGCGACATCCGCGAGCAGGTTTGGCAGCGTCTGGGCAGTGACTGGAAGCCGCGCCACCTGGATCGCATCTGTACCCGCGAAGTCGGCCTGGACGGCCTGCCCGAGGTGTTCGCGACGATGCTGGACGGCAAATCCTTCGGCCGCACCGTCGTAAGAATCGACTGATATCGGCCACAAGTCGCCCCGGCGTGAGGCGCGTCACTTCACGCCGGCGGCGCGCCAGCACTACACTGCCGCCACTACTTGGGGAAAAACATGGCGCGTATCCTGATCGTCGACGATTCACCATCGCAGTTGATGGGCATCCAGCGCATTGTGGAAAAGCTGGGGCATGAGATTTTCACCGCAACTGATGGCGCCGCTGGGGTGGAGGTTGCCAAGCAGGTGCTGCCGGACCTGGTGTTGATGGACGTGGTGATGCCGAACCTCAATGGTTTCCAGGCCACCCGTACACTGCGCCGCGAGGCGACCACGCAGCACATTCCGGTGATCCTGGTGACTACCAAGGATCAGGACACGGATCGTTTGTGGGGCATGCGCCAGGGCGCGAAGGCTTACATCACCAAACCGTTTACCGAAGACGATCTGTCGGCAGTGATCGCTCAGGTGTTCAGTGCCGAGGCGCCGCCGGTTGGGTGATGCTGCTTTCTTGGGGAAAGCTGTTTGGAAAGGCGGGCTTTGCCCGCCTTTCTTGTTTTTGGCGGTTGGGGTTTGCTTTGGGTTTGCTTTGGGTTTGCTTGCTAGAAGCTTCCCCTCACCCCAACCCCTCTCCCGTAAGCGGGAGAGGGGCTCCGATCACGTCGGCTGCTAGTGCACTAGCCCCTCTCCCGTTTACGGGAGAGGGGTTGGGGTGAGGGGAGGCTTCTAGCTAAAGATGTAAACCAAAGGAAAAAGAAAAGCGGGCAAAGCCCGCTTCTCTTCAACAGCAACAACGCAAACCAAACCGCACTCAGCCCTCGCCAAACGCCTTGGCCAGATCCTGATAGGCCTTGCGCTGCTCTTCATTGGTAGCCACCGGCGCAATCACTTCCAACTCCACGATCTGGTCGCCATCGGGCTTGCCCGGCAAACCACGGCCACGCAGGCGCAGCTTGCGGCCGCTGTCCGAATCGGCAGGCACCTTCAGCTCCACCGAACCACCAAGCGTCGGCACGCTGATGCTGGTTCCCAGGGCGGCCTGCCACGGCGTCACCTGCAAGGTGTACAGAATATTGCGGCCATCCACCTCGAACTGCGGGTGCGAGGCGTATTCGACTTCCAGCATCAAATTACCGCCGCCGCTGCCCTGCCCGCTCAGACGGATCACCTGGCCCGGACGAATGCCCTTGGGCACACGCACGTCGAGCTGGCGACCGTCCACGGTGATGCGCAGGCTATCGCCGTTGTAGGCAGCCTCCAGCGGCACCGACAGCTTTGCGCGGGTATCGCGCATCGGCTGCGGGCCGGCACCACCGAAACCCGGCCCTGGACGCCGTCCACCCGCACCTGCGCCACCGCGCTGGCGGGCAAACAGGCTCTCGAAGAAATCGCTGAAACCACCGTTGGCATTGCCGCCACCGAACACTTCCTCGAAATCAAAGCCCTGCCCGCCGCCAAACCCCGGCGGGGCATTGAATTCCTCGCCCGGGCGATAGCCCTGCGCACGCAGCTGGTCGTAGGCCTTGCGCTTGGCCGGGTCGCGCAACGCCTCATAGGCCTCGTTGACTGCCTTGAATTTCTCCTCGGCGCCGGCTTCCTTGCTTACGTCCGGGTGGTACTTGCGCGCCAGCCGACGGTAGGCCGTCTTGATTTCGGCATCACCGGCGCTGGCTTCAACCCCAAGCGTGGCGTAGTAATCCTTGAATTCCATCCTCACACCTCTAAAAAAAAGCTGGCCCGACACCTTGCGGCAACGGGCCATCGTGCAATCGGCAGGCGCCGTGGCCCCATTCTACCGGGCCACGGTGCCTGCGCAGGTGGAAGTTCGCTCACGCCATCAGGCGTTGGGCTGGCCCTGCACCACCTGGATGCGGCGCGGTGCCGCCTCACTGCGCTTGGGAATGCGCACTTCCAGCACGCCATTGTGGCTGTGGGCGACGATACCTTCGGCATCGGCGCTGTCGGGCAGCACGAAACGACGGTTGAAGGCGCCCTGGCCGCGTTCGCTGCGGGTCAGTCGCTGGCCTTCGGCCAGTTCCGGCGCGCTGCGCTGGCCGCTGATGGTCAACACACCCTTTTCCATCTGCACTTCGATGTTTGCGGGGTCAACGCCGGGCAGGTCGGCCGATACGACGAAGCGGTTGGCTTCCTCGCGGATATCGACTGCCGGCACCCATGCGGAGGCGGCGCTGCCGGTGACGGTTTCAAGCAATGGCGACAACAACTGGTGAATCTCGGACTGGGTCGGCCACTGGCGGTAACGTACGATGCTCATGATGTCCTCCTGCAAGATGTGGGGGACTGGCTTGCCGGAATGGCACTGCCTTTCCCATGCCAAGGACGTATTGTGTGAAGACCGCCTTTTCAAGCTGTTGACGCGGTGCTTCCACCGTCTCTTTAAACTTAAATTCAGTCTAGGAGTCCTGCATGTCCATCAACGTTGGCGATCGCATCCCTGAAGTGACCCTCAAGCGCCTGCGCGAAGGCTTGGAAACGATCGACACCCACGCATTGTTCGATGGCCGCAAGGCCGTGCTGTTCGCAGTACCTGGGGCGTTCACTCCAACCTGCTCGGCCCGCCACCTGCCGGGGTACGTCGAGCACTTCGAGGACTTCCGCAACCGCGGCATCGAAGTGTTCTGCATGGCGGTCAACGATCCATTCGTGATGCAGGCCTGGGCAAAGAGCCAGTCGGTGCCGGATGGGCTGCAGATGCTGTCCGACGGCAATGGCGATTTCACCCGTGCGCTCGGTCTGGAAATGGATGCCAGCGCGTCCGGCATGGGCATTCGTTCGCGTCGCTTTGCGCTGTACATCGAGAACGGCGTGGTCCGCGCCACCTACATCGAACAGCCTGGACAATTCGAGGTATCCGGGGCCGAGCACGTGCTCGCCCATCTCCCCACCTAGGGGTTCAACAGAAGGAAAGGCCAGCCATGAGCAAGCAGCCCGCCGCCAAGTCCACCACGCAGTTGGCAGGAATCACTGATCGGAAAACCCTGCGCGCCAACGCGCGCAAGAGCATCGAGGACGGCGCGGTAACGCCGACCTACAGTGCCAACCGCACAGCGGTGATCAAACTGCTCAATGACGCGCTGGCCACCGAATGGGTGTGCGTGCTGCGCTACTACCGGCACTACTACATGGCCAAAGGCATGCTGGCCGACTCGGTCAAGGCCGAGTTCCTGGAGCACGCGCAGCAGGAGCAGGCACACGCCGCCCTGCTGTCCGAACGCATCGTGCAGCTGGGCGGCGAGCCCGACCTCAATCCGGACACCCTCACCGCCCGCGCCCATGCCGAGTACAAGGAAGGCGGCAACCTGCGCGACATGGTGCGCGAGAACCTGATCGCCGAGCGCATCGCCATCGATAGCTACCGCGAGATGATCAATTTCATCGGCGACAAGGACACCACCACCAAGCGCATCCTTGAGCAAATCTTGGCGCAGGAGGAGGAGCATGCTGACGAGTTCGCCGATCTACTGGAAGGCTGGATCGGCGAGTAAGCCGGAGGCTGGGTAGAGCCGAGCCATGCTCGGCTGGGGCTTTGCCAGCAGTCCGAACGTTGTAGGAGCGGCGCAAGCCGCGAAGCTGACACCGATGAAATTGCAGGGATCTCTGCAACCTGATTCATTTGTTGCTTCGCGGCTTACGCCGCCCCCACAATGTTGATGATTGCTTGGAAAGCCCCTGCCGAGCATGGCTCGGCACTACATGGCTGTTAGTTCACTACGCGGAAGCGTACGCGCGTCCATGTGCCGTCGGATGCCAATGCGGTCAACGTGTGTTCGCCGGCATCATTGAAGTCACGAGTAAAGGTGCGGTTGCCCTGGGTCTGCGCAATCCAACGGCCATCCAACAGCCACTCGATCGTTGCTTCACTGCCTAGCGCGCGCAGCTGCAGGCGCGGGCCGTGCTGTGCACCCGGCGGGCGCGCCAGCGTGGCCAGATCATTCAAGCCTTCGATGTGCAGTACACCATCGGATTGCCGACCATCATCGGCGCAGTCCGATGCTAGTGGCGGCAGGCTCTGCGCCTGCCGTTGCGCCACGGTCAGCCAAGGCGAAGCCATCGCCGGCCAACGCGCGACCTCGCGATCCTCGATTTGCGAATGGCCTTCGCAACCGGGCGACAACCGTTGGCCGCTCTTTGCATCCACCTGGAAGCGCATGCGCCCGGATTGCCAGAACCTTGCCTCGCGCTCAGGGAAGCTTGGCGGCACCACACCATCCAGCACCCACGCAGGGAAGCGGCGCTGGCACATCGCAGGCGGGGTCTGCTCGGCGGCAATACCCAGCGGCCAACATATCTCGACTTCACTGACACTGTCCGGCCGAGCACGTACCGCGTTGTCACCGGCCTGTCGCGGCAAGCTGTCAATGACCTCGAACATCAGCGGCAAGGCCGTCACCGCACCGTACTGGCCAGGCAACGGCGTGCCATCCGGACGGCCAACCCAGACGCCGACGGTGTAGGAGCGGGTGCTGCCGATCGCCCAGGCGTCGCGGTAGCCGTAGCTGGTGCCGGTCTTCCAGGCCACGCGTGGGCGATTACCAGTATCGAACGTGCCGACGCCATAGCCGGGACGAGGATTGGATTCGAGTACATCACGCACGATCCAAGCCGCGCCCGGTGAAACCAGCCGCCGCTCGATGCGCGGATCTTTCGGCGTGTAGCGCACGCGACCGGCTATACCTTCGCGGTTCAGTGCGGAGAAGGCACCGACCAGATCTTCCAGGCGCGCGCCGGTGCCGCCAAGGATCAGCGCAAGGCTCGGCTGGGTGCCATGCGGAAAGCGCAGATTGATTCCTGCATTGCCCAGCCGAGCGGCAAAACGCGAGGGACCAACCCGATCCAGCAGATCCACCGACGGCACGTTCAAAGACAGCCGCAATGCGGTGGCCGCACCAACCGGACCGTTGAATGCCGCATCGAAGTTCCCGGGCCGGTAGCCGCCAAAGCTCTGCGGCGCATCGACGATCAGGCTCTCCGAATGGATCAGGCCGTCGTCCAGCGCCATGCCATACAGGAACGGCTTGAGCGTTGAGCCGGGCGAACGCCAGGCCTGCACCATGTCCACATGGCCGAGCCGCGCCTTGTCGGCGAAAGTGACCGAGCCGACATAGGCGCGCGCCTCCAGCGTAGTGTTGTCCATCACCAGCAGTGCGGCAGAGGTGCGTTCGGGCAGCTGTGAGAAGTAGGAAGAGACACGTTCTTCCAGCGTGCGTTGCAGGCCGCTGTCGATGCTGGTTTCGATCTGCGGCACACGCGGATAGCTGCTACGCATGCGTTGCGCGAGCAAGGCGGCATGCAGGGGCTGCTGCAGCGAACGCGCGACCACCGGCTCGATACGCGCGTCGGCCACATCATCGGCCGACCACACCTTGAGTTCAGCCATGCGTTCCAGCACCTTGTCGCGGGCGCGCTGCGCGGCCTCGGGATGGCGATCCGGGCGCAGCCGGCTCGGGGATTGTGGCAGCACCGCCAGCAATGCGGCCTCGGCCTGCGACAGATGCGTGGCCGACTTGCCCAGATAGGCCCAGCTGGCCGCTTCCACGCCTTCGATGGTGCCGCCGTAGGGTGCGCGCTCCAGGTACAGATCGAGGATCTGCGCCTTGCTCAGATGCAGTTCCAGCTGCAACGCGCGCAGCAGCTGTTTGACCTTGCCCCAGGGCGTACGCGTATGCGGATCGAGGATGCGCGCGACCTGCATGGTCAGCGTGGAACCGCCGGAGACGATGCGCCGTTCCAGCAGCATCTGCTTGCCGGCGCGTGCAAGCGCCCACGGGTTGATGCCGGGGTGGCGCCAGAACCAGCGATCTTCGTAGGTCAACAAGGCCTGCAGGTACAGCGGCGAAATGGTCTTCGCGTCTGCCGGGTAACGCCACACGCCTTCGGCATCGGCGAAGGCGCGCAGCGGCGTGCCGTCACGCGCGACCACCAAGGTGCTGGTATCGCGTGATCTCGGTAGTGGTAGCGGGAATGCCAGGTCCAGCACCAGCAGCAATGTCAGCAGGGCGGCGAGCGCCCAGCGCAGGTTGCGGAGCGTGAAGATGGTGCGCACGCGGGTGCCGACGTGTTTCAGCCGGGAGGCGCGCGTTTTCAATGGGGATGATTCTTCAGACATTGCCTGTGGAGCTGGGGCGGAACGGCTTGGCCGCGTAAGAGCTTACCCCTCCCCAGCCCTCCCCTTGCCGTTGGCAAAGGGAGGGAGCAGGAGCCGGTTACGGCTGCACCACCGTGATGGTGCTCGGACTGGAACGGCCCACGCCGCGCATGTCGGGGCGGTACATGTCCTCGGCCAGCGGCGGCGGCACCATGTACGTGCCAGGAGTGACCGCACGCACCAGATAGAACACGTGCGCGGTGCTGCCACGCGACAGCTTCAATGCAGCCACATAGCGGTCGTCGCGGAACTCCTCGTGCTTGACGTCGGCAGCGCTGGAGCGGTCACTCACCTTGACCTCGCCCACCACCACGTCGGCCCATTGCTTGGCATCGCCGAGGTTGAAGTTCTCGATCTCCAGGCCGGCCGGTAGCAGGTCGGTCAGCAGCGCATCGGGCATGTTCGAGTTGGCGGTGACACTGAGGCGCACGATCAAGGCCTCGCCTTCCTTCAACGGACGCGGCGTCCACGGCTTGCCGTCGGTGCCGAACCAGGAACGCTCGATGCCGATCACGCTGTTGTCCGGTGCCGGAGGCTGACGCGGAATGCCAGCAACGTCGAGGCTGGCGAACATCGGCGCCTCGCCCTGCGGCGAGAAACGCACGCCCTGTGCCAGCTGCACCGTGTCAAACACGCGACCAAAGGCCTTGCGTGCACTGATGCTCTCGACCTTGTCGCCCACCGCCAGCTCACCGGACACCAGCTTTTTCTGGTTGGCCATCAAGGCCTTGCCCAGCCGCGCCAGCGCCACCTGCTCCTGCGTGCTCAACCACATCAAGCCATTGCCGCGGCGCACATCCAGAGTACGTCCCAGATCGATCACACGTGCGTCGTACTCCGGCTTGGACAGGCCGCGCTCGTGCAGCAACGCGATCATCAAGGCTTCATCGCGCAGACGGCTGCCGTAGTCGCCGAAGTATTCGGGGCGGTCCGTACTGGATTTGGCGAAGCCCGCTGCAATCGCCGCCTGACCACGCTTGCTGTCACCCTGGATCGCCAGGGCCGCACCCAGATGCACCAGCGACAAGCCGGTCACCGCCTTGCTCCGTTCGTTGTCCCACAGCGTGCGCAGCGTACCCAGCGGTGCGCGATTGACCCGTGCCAGCACATAGCCGGAATAGGCCTGGTTGGCGAACTTCAAACCGTCGCGGCGATCACTGCCATAGAACTGGTTGCCGCCGCTGAGCAGGTCTTCGCTGATCCGGTTCAATGCCTTCTGCAGCACGTTCTCCGGCACCGCGAAGCCTGCATCCTTGGCGTCGAGCAGGAACTCGGCCACATACGGCGTCAGTGCCGGATTGATGTAGTCGTCATCGCCCCACATCGAGAAGTTTCCGTTGGACACCTGCATCGAAGCCAGTCGGCCGAACGCGCCTTCCATGCGCTCGCGGCGGACCTTGGCGTCCAGACCATCGGCCCCTAGCATCGCCGATGTGGCCTCATCCAGCATCAGCGCTGCATAGCCCTTGCTGGTGGTCTGCTCGGCGCAGCCGTAGGGGTAGTTCAACGCACCCTGCAGGGCCGAGGCAAACGGTATCGGCGGCAAAGCGCTGACCAGCATGCGCGCATTGACCGAGCCGCTCATCAAACCATTGGCGAAGCTGCTGTCCAAGTTGATCGGCGCCAGCGGATCCAATGTGCGGGTCTGCGAGCGCAGCACCGACGGCCACGCTGCTCGGACTGGCAGGTCGTAGCGGCGATCCACCTTGAAGCCATTGCCATCAACACGCACCCGCACCTTGGCCACGCTATAGCCTTCCTGCGCGGTCAGCGGGAAGCTCAGCGTGCTCTTGGCATCCGCCGCCAGTTGCACCGTGCGGGTCGGTTCGCCAATGCCGAGCGGGCCTTCGCCGTCCACACGCACATTGAACTCACCAGGCTTGCCAGTGAAGTTCTGCACGTCGAGGGTGACCGTACTGCGGTCGCCCGGCGCCATCACCCGCGGCATGCTGGCTTCGGCCAGGATCGGCGCACGCACCAGCGTTTCCACATCACGGTTGCCGTAACGGTCGGCCGAATAAACCATCGTCGACACGCGCAAGGTGCCGTTGAAATCCGGCACCTGCAGTTGCACCCGCGCATTGCCCTTGGCATCCAGCGCCACCGGGCCGGAGAACAGGTCCACGGTCTGCACGCGTGCGGTCGGCCGCTTGGCCTGCGGCAGTGCCGCCAAGGCCATGTCGCCGCCGAATTTCAGCTTGCCGCTATTGCCCTCGAAACTCTCGATCACGCGGCCGTAGATGTCATAGGCATCCACGCCCAGCCGACGCTGCGCGAAGAAGTGCCCGGGCGCATCCGGTACCGGGAAGCGGGTGATGTTGAGGATGCCCACGTCGACCGCCGAGACAGTGACGTGCGCCGGCTTGCCGGCCAGTTCGGGCGCGCTGACGGTGACCGTCATCGGCTGCTCCGGACGCATCTGCTTGGGCGCGATCAAACCGACCGCGACCCGCCGGTCGCGGCGGTCCATCGGCACATGCGCCACGCCGACAGCACGCGCCGGGGTGATCTTGCTGGGCGCACTGCCACCACGGAACACCAGTGCGGTGATGTAGACATCGTGCCGCTCCCAGTCCTTGGTCACCGGGATTTCAAAGGTGCTGCCCGGCTTGGCATCGATGTCCTGCACGTACAGCATGCGATCGCTTTCGACCATCAGCACGCCACGGCCGGCATGCGGCGGAGTCAGCGTGACCTTGACGGTGTCGCCGGCACGATAAACGGTCTTGTCCAACGACAGCTTGACCTTGTCAGGCCGTGCATCCAGCCCACGGTTCTGATCGTCCCAGCTCCAACCAGCACGGAACGGATAGCGCATGGTCAGGCCGGTGGCCGGATCGAACACGTCCACCCGGTACTCGCCCCACTCCACCGGGAAATCGAAGCGGGCCGAGGTGGCACCTGCATCGACGGTGCGGGTTTCCTTGTTCTCGAAGCGGCGGGTGAAGTCGTAGTCCCAACGGTTGTCGGTATAGGTCCAGTGGTAGTCGCGCAGTTCGCGCACCAAGGTGACCTTCAGACCCTTGGCCGGCTGCGGCTTGCCGTCGGCATCCACCCGCATCAGCTCGAAGCGGGCATTGGCGTTGGCATCCGCGCCGTCGGTGTCGTTGAACAGCGGGCGCAGGGCGACCAGCGCAGGTGCCGGCCACATCACTCGCTTCAAGGTACGGGTAACGGTGCGGCCACCGGTTTCATAGACACTGCCGGACAGCAGCGCTGCCACGGTGGTGGCCTTGCCCGCCTCGGCCGGCAGCGCAACGTCTTCGCGCAGCTTGCCGTCCTTGGGCAGGGTGGTATCGATCACGTCATTGGCTTCGCGCGGCAGCTGCACGGTCGGGTCGCCGAAGAACCAGCCCGGCATCGACTCGACCGGGTGCTGTTCCACCGCCACCGCCAGACGCGCGGTGAAGCGGTTGCCGTCGGCCGGTGCGCCATACAGATAGGCCGCATCGGCCTGCAGCTTCAGCGCCTCGCCCGGCTTCAGCGTCTTCTGTGCGCTGGCCAGGTCCAGCTTCATCCGCTCGGGCAGGAATTCCTCGATGCGCAGGGTCATGCCCTGCACCGCCTCCTTGCTGGCCGGATCGGTGCGGAACTCGACGGTCCAGCGCCCGGTTGGTGCTTCCACCGGGATGATCTGCTCGAACGCGAAATAGCCCTGCTCGCCCGGCTGCAGGCGGGTTTCACGGAAAGTCTTGCCGTCCGGCTGCTTGAGCCGCAGGAACACCGGCTGGCCGCCGGTGGCCGGCCCGGCCAGGGTCTTGCCGTCGTTGTCGCGCAGCAGCGCGGAGATACGAACGGTCTCGCCAGGTCGGTACAGGTCACGTCCTGACCAGGCGAACACATCGAAGTTGGCGTTCTGGCGCCCGGCCACAGCGAACTCGCTCAGGTCCAGCGCCGGCTGGTTGAACGGCAGCATGGTGGTATCGCTGCCGCTGCTGGCGACCAGCACGTGGGCGGCATCCAACGTGTAGTTGAGCAGCGCATTGCCGTTGCCGTCGGTCTGGCCTTTGAGGATGACCTCACCCTTGGCGTCGATGACCTTCAGCTCGACCTTCTTGGCCGGCGCGCCGTCGGCCAATGAAGCGGTATGGACGAACAGGTTGTCCTTGTAGGCGCGGGTATGCAGGCCGATATCACTGACGGTGAAGAACGAGGTATCGAACTCGCTGTCAAAACTGCCGGTGCGCTTCATCACCGCGAAGTACAGGCCGGGCTGTTGCAGCTCCTTCACGTCCTGGATCGGCAGGTACGTCAGCACCCGCTCGTTCTGCTTGCCGCCAAGGATGAAGCGGTTGACGTAGACCGGCTCGGCCAGCTGGTTGAGTGGGGTCCTGTCGCTGTATTCGCTATCCAGCTCCCAGCTGCCACGGCGGCCGCCGCGCTGGTACTGGCTGAAGAAGTTGGGCAGGTCCTTTTCGCGCACGCGCAGGAACTCGACATCCACCTCGGCCACGTTCACCGATACCACCGGCAGGCCGCGACTCTCGCGGGCTGGCAGTACGCTGCCCTGCGAGGCAAACCCAACCGCAGGATCCAGCTCACCGGTGAACACCTTCTGCTTCACTTCCGTGCCCAGCCGGTTGCCATCAGCGGCCAGCAGGTCGGCAGAGATGATCAGCGTGTATTCCTTGGCCGCCTCCACATAGGGATAGCGCAGGGTCTTGCCGTCATCGGACAGCGACCAGCTGCTGTCCTCGTTGCCGACCTTCTCTTCGAAGCGCAGCAGCTTGTCGAAATCCTGGGTACCGACCAGCGGGCGCGAGAATTCCACCGCCAGCGCAAGGCCGTCACCACTTTTCTGGTCCGGGTAGGCGCGCAGCATGGCAAAACCCTTGACCTCTTCCTGCTTGGTCTGGATCGCCTCACCGCTAGCCCCGGGCAGCTGCCCGGTTTCGTTCCTGCTGCATCCTGCAACCAAGGCCAGCGCCACCAAGGCGGCCGCAGCCCAACGAATACGCTTCAACATCCTGTTACCCATGGCGTCCTCCCGCAGATCGCCGGAGTATAACCAGCTGGTGTGTAAGGGCTTGTGTAGCGATGCGCCCTTTTGCAGACGATTTGTCTGGAAGGTGGTCCGCTGTGCGCTACCTGCTCCCTTCGAGTTTCCAATATCGCGAAAAGAAAAGAGCCGCTGATTTCAGCGGCCCTCACAGTTTTTACCGTTTGTACCGGTAAGACGAGAAAACTCAGAACGCGTCACCCGGCACACGTACCCAGCCTTCCATCAGGATACGTGCGCTACGGCTCATCACCGCTTTGGTAACCGTCCACTGGCCATCCACCAGCGCGACCGCGGCACCAACGCGCAGCGTGCCGGAGGGATGGCCGAAGCGCACCGCATCACGCTGACCACCACCGGCGGCCAGGTTGACCAGCGTGCCCGGCACTGCCGCTGCCGTGGCGATGGCCACCGAGGCGGTGCCCATCATCGCGTGGTGCAGTTTGCCCATCGACATGGCACGGGCATTGAGGTCGATGTCGGCGGCTTGGATCTGCTTGTTGCCGCTGGACAGGTAATCCTGCGGCGGCGCCACAAAGGCAACCTTGGGCGTGTGCTGACGCTTGAGCGCTTCTTCCGGTGTCTTGATCAAACCCATACGCAATGCACCGGCGACGCGGATCGCTTCAAGCTTTGCCAGTGCTGTCTTGTCCTCATTGATGGCGGGCTGCAGCTCGGCTCCGGTGTAGCCGATGTCCGCCGCATTGATGAAGACCGTGGGAATACCCGCGGTGATCATCGTCGCCTGCAGCTTGCCAACACCCGGCACATCGAGCTCGTCGATCAGGTTGCCGGTGGGAAACATCGCGCCGCCGCCCTCGCCTTCGCCCTCATCGGCCGGGTCGATGAACTCCAGCACGATCTCTGCGGCCGGGAACGTCACGCCATCGGTTTCAAAATCACCGGTTTCCTGCACCTGACCATTGCTGACAGGAACGTGGGCGATGATGGTCTTGTTGATGTTTGCCTGCCAGATACGCACAACACAGATGCCGTTCGCAGGCACGCGTGCGGGATCGACATAACCCGCATGCAGCGCGAACGCGCCAGCACCGGTGGACAGGTTGCCGCAGTTACCGGACCAGTCAACGAAGTCGGTGTCGATCGACACCTGTCCGTACAGATAGTCCACATCGTGATCGGGTTTACTGCTGGGCGAGATGATCACGCACTTGCTGGTGCTCGAGGTTGCCCCGCCCATGCCGTCGGTGTGCTTGGCATAGGGATCTGGCGAACCAATCACCCGTTGCAGCAAGTGATCACGTGCTGAGCCCGGCTGTTGTGCGCTGGCCGGCAGGTCTTCCAGGCGGAAGAACACGCCCTTGGAGGTGCCACCGCGCATGTAGGTTGCCGGAATCTTGATCTGGGGGATGTGGGACATGGTGCGGGTTTCCTTCCTTGCTTCGATCTTGAAATGGAGGTTCGGACGCAACACGCACCGCCCCTGCCCTCACCCAAACCCCCGCTCCGCGCCCCGGCCCTTGCGCTGGCGCAAGGGCGTTCGTGGGGCCGCGAACCAGGGGTTCGCTTACAGGCCCCCTCACCCCGCGCGCGGGAGAGGGGCTTTGGCGTCATGCGTTTGCCGATTCCAGGAAGTCCTGCGCGAAACGCTGCAGCACGCCGCCGGCCTCGTAGATCGCCACTTCTTCATCCGAATCCAGGCGACAGGTCATCGGCACCCTGACCACTTCACCGTTGCGACGGGTGATGACCAGGGTCAGATCGGTACGCGGGGTGCGCAGACCGATCACGTCGTAGCTCTCGGTGCCATCGATACCCAGCGTGTTGCGGTTGGTGCCCGGCTTGAACTCCAGCGGCAGCACGCCCATGCCGATCAGGTTGGTGCGGTGAATCCGCTCGAAACCTTCGGCGGCAATCGCTTCAACACCGGCCAAGCGCACACCCTTGGCGGCCCAGTCACGCGAGCTGCCCTGGCCGTAATCGGCACCGGCAATGATGATCAGCGGCTGCTTGCGCTCCATGTAGGTTTCAATCGCTTCCCACATGCGCATGACCTTGCCTTCCGGCTCCACCCGCGCCAGCGAGCCCTGCTTCACGCTGCCGTCCTCGTTGCGCACCATCTCGTTGAACAGCTTGGGATTGGCGAACGTGGCGCGCTGCGCGGTGAGGTGGTCGCCGCGGTGGGTGGCGTAGGAATTGAAGTCCTCTTCGGGCAGGCCCATCTTGGCCAGGTACTCACCCGCGGCACTGGACAGCAGGATGGCGTTGGAAGGCGACAGGTGATCGGTGGTGATGTTGTCCGGCAACACCGCCAGCGGCAGCATGCCGCGCAGCGTGCGCTCACCGGCCAATGCACCCTCCCAATACGGCGGGCGGCGGATATAGGTACTCTGCGGGCGCCAGTTGTACAACGGGCTGACCTTCTCGCCATGCTCAACGCGCACGTTGAACATTGGGTTGTAGACCTTGCGGAACTGCTCCGGTTTCACTGCCGCCTTCACTACTGCATCGATCTCGGCATCGCTCGGCCAGATGTCCTTCAGGCGCACTTCGTTGCCCTGCCCATCCACGCCCAGCACGTCCTTCTCGATGTCGAAGCGCACGGTGCCGGCAATGGCATAGGCGATCACCAGCGGCGGCGAGGCCAGGAAGGCCTGCTTGGCATACGGGTGGATGCGGCCGTCGAAGTTGCGGTTGCCCGACAGCACTGCGGTCGCGTACAGGTCGCGATCGATGATCTCCTGCTGGATCTTCGGGTCGAGCGCGCCGCTCATGCCATTACAGGTGGTGCAGGCGAAGGCGACGATGCCGAAGCCCAGCTTCTCCAGGTCCGGCAACAGTCCGGCTTCTTCCAGATAGAGCTGCACGGCCTTGGAGCCCGGCGCCAGCGACGACTTCACCCACGGCTTGCGGGTCAAGCCGCGCGCATTGGCGTTGCGCGCCAGCAGCGCGGCGGCAATCACATTGCGCGGATTTGAAGTATTGGTGCAGCTGGTGATGGCAGCGATGATCACCGCGCCATCCGGCATCAGGCCTTCGGCCTCCTCGCCCTTGCCGCTGAGCAGCTTGGCTTCGTCGGCGATGCCGCGCTCGGCCAGGTCCGACACCGGCAGGCGCTTGTGCGGATTGCTGGGGCCGGCCATGTTGCGCACCACGCTGGACAGGTCGAACTCAACAACGCGCTCGTACTGCGCGGTTTCCAGTGCGTCCGCCCACAGACCAGTGGTCCTGGCGTAGTTCTCGACCAGAGCGATCTGCGCTTCCTCGCGGCCGGTCAGGCGCAGGTAATCGATGGTCTGCTGGTCGATGTAGAACATCGCCGCGGTTGCGCCGTATTCGGGGCACATATTGGAGATGGTGGCGCGGTCACCAATGGTCAGTGCGGCGGCGCCTTCGCCGAAGAACTCCAGGTAAGCGCCAACCACGCGCTCCTTGCGCAGGAACTCGGTGATCGCCAGCACCACGTCGGTGGCGGTGATGTTCGGCTGCGGCTTGCCGGTCAGCTTGACGCCGATGATGTCGGGCAGGCGCATCCACGAGGCGCGGCCCAGCATCACGTTCTCGGCTTCCAGGCCGCCAACACCAATGGCGATGACGCCCAACGCATCCACGTGCGGTGTATGGCTGTCGGTGCCAACGCAGGTATCCGGGAAGGCCACCCCGCCCTGATGGTAGATCACCGGCGACATCTTCTCCAGATTGATCTGGTGCATGATGCCGTTGCCCGGCGGAATCACATCGACGTTCTCAAAGGCCAGCTTGGTCCAGTCGATGAAGTGGAAGCGGTCTTCGTTGCGGCGGTCTTCGATGGCGCGGTTCTTGTTGAACGCGTCCGGATCATAGCCACCGCATTCAACGGCCAGTGAGTGATCGACGATCAGCTGCACCGGCACCACCGGGTTGACCTTGGCCGGATCACCACCCTTGTCAGCGATGGCGTCACGCAGACCCGCCAGGTCGACCAATGCGGTCTGGCCGAGGATGTCGTGGCAGACCACGCGTGCCGGGAACCAGGGGAAATCAAGGTCGCGCTTGCGCTCGATCAGCTGCTTGAGCGAATCGGTGAGCGTGGCCGGGTTGCAGCGGCGCACCAGGTTTTCGGCCAGCACGCGCGAGGTATAGGGCAGCGTGGCGTAGGCGCCGGGCTGGATGGCATCGACTGCGGCGCGTGCATCGAAGTAGTCGAGCGTGCTGCCTGCGAGGTGTTTGCGGTGATCGGTATTCATGGCTGGCCTGTGAGGGTCTGGGCTTGCTGGTGTGCTTTGGGTTACGCGCGAATGCTTGAGATTGCAGCAAACCCATAGCAGCACATGGAATCTGGCATTTCCCTTCTCCCGCTTGCGGGGGAAGGTGCCCGAAGGGCGGATGGGGGGAGCTTGTGCTTGTGCGTTCGCTCTTGGTCTTCTGCTGGTGCCTTTGCTTTTTCTCCAACGGCGAAAAGCTTGCTCCACGCGCTAGAAGCTTCCCCTCACCCCAACCCCTCTCCCGCAAGCGGGAGAGGGGCTTTATCTCGCTTGCGGGAGGTTTTCCGCGAGTTTTACGCGCGCTTGTCCAACGGCACGAAGGTCTGGTCTTCCGGTCCGGTGTAATTCGCGCTCGGGCGGATGATCTTGCCGTCGATGCGCTGCTCGATGATGTGCGCGCTCCAACCTGCGGTACGTGCAATCACGAACAGGGGAGTGAACATAGCGGTCGGCACGCCCATCATGTGATAGCTGACGGCACTGAACCAATCCAGGTTCGGGAACATCTTCTTGATGTCCCACATCACCGACTCCAGACGCTCGGCGATGTCGTACATCTTCATGTTTTCCTGCTCGGCCGACAGCTCGCGCGAGACGTCCTTGATCACCTTGTTGCGCGGATCGGAGACGGTATAGACCGGGTGACCAAAACCGATCACCACTTCCTTGCGCTCGACGCGGGCTTTGATGTCGGCCTCGGCTTCGTCCGGGGTTTCATAACGCTTCTGCACTTCGAAGGCGACTTCGTTGGCACCGCCGTGCTTCGGTCCGCGCAGTGCGCCGATACCGCCGGTGATGGCGCTGTACATGTCGCTGCCGGTGCCGGCGATGACGCGGCAGGCAAATGTCGAGGCGTTGAATTCATGCTCCGCGTACAGGATCAGGCTGGTGTGCATGGCCTTGACCCAGGACTCGCGCGGCTGCTCGCCGTGCAGCAGGTGCAGGAAGTGGCCGCCGATCGAATCATCGTCGGTCTCCACGTCGATGACCTTGCCGTTGTGGCTCCAGTGGTACCAATACAACAGCATCGAACCCAGCGAGGCCATCAGCTTGTCGGCGATGTCGCGGGCGCCCGGGTGGTTGTGGTCGTCCTTCTCCGGCGACACGCAGCCCAGCACGGAAACGCCGGTGCGCATCACGTCCATCGGGTGCGCCGACGGCGGCAGTTCTTCGAGCGCGGCCTTCACCGATGCCGGGATGCCACGCAGCGCCTTCAGCTTGGCCTTGTAGGCACGCAGCTCGGCCTTGTTCGGCAGCTTGCCGTGTACCAGCAGGTGGGCGATTTCCTCAAACTCGCTGGTGTTGGCCAGGTCCAGGATGTCGTAGCCACGGTAGTGCAGATCGTTGCCGCTGCGGCCAACGGTACACAGGGCGGTGTTGCCGGCAGCGGTACCGGACAGGGCGACGGACTTCTTCGGCTTGAACGCGGGTGCGGTGGTGGATTCAGACATGGTGTGAACCTCGATCAGATGCGGGATTTTCGCTCCCCTCTCCCGCTTGCGGGAAAGGGGCTGGGGGTGAGGGCCGCCTGCTGCAGCCCAATCAATCACTTCTTCGCAGCAAACGTCTTGTCCAGGCTGCGCTCGAATTCGTGGTAGCCGATGCGGTCGTACAGCTCCTCGCGGGTCTGCATGCTGTCCACCACATTACGCTGGTGGCCGTCACGACGGATGGCTTCGTACACGTTCTCGGCCGCCTTGTTGGCAGCACGGAACGCCGACAGCGGGAACAGCTGCATCGCCACACCGGCCGAGGCCAGTTCATCACGACTGAACAGCGGGGTGGCGCCGAATTCAGTGATGTTGGCCAACAACGGCACCTTCACTGCGTCGGCGAAGCGCTTATAGGTCTCCAGGTCGTAAGCGGCCTCGGCAAAGATGCCGTCGGCGCCTGCTTCCACGCAGGCCAGCGCGCGCTCGATGGCGGCGTCCACGCCTTCCATCTGGATGGCGTCGGTACGCGCAATCAGGAAGAAATCCGGATCGGTCTTGGCATCGGCGGCAGCCTTCACACGGTCGACCATTTCACCCTGCGAGACGATTTCCTTGCCCGGGCGGTGACCACAACGCTTGGCGCCAACCTGGTCTTCGATATGACAAGCGGCGGCGCCGGCCTTGATCAGCGACTTCACCGTGCGCGCGATATTGAACGCGCTCGGGCCGAAACCGGTGTCGATATCGACCATCAGCGGCAGATCGCAGACATCGCTGATGCGGCGCACGTCGATCAACACATCTTCCATGGTGTTGATGCCCAGGTCAGGCAGGCCCAGCGAGCCAGCGGCAACGCCGCCACCGGACAGGTAGATGGCACGGTAACCGGCGCGCTTGGCCAGCAGGGCGTGGTTGGCGTTGATCGCGCCCACCACCTGCAAGGGGGATTCGGCGGCCAGTGCGGCGCGGAATGCAGCGCCGGCGGAAGAACGACTCATGGGATGGCTCCTGGCTTGTGGCTGGGCGGTGGCGAGCATGCCATTCCGCTGTGACGGTTAATCTGTCACCATCAGATGCATTGATCAATCTTGATTCAATAAATCAACCTATTGAATACGCCATGCCAGACGCTCTCGATCCCGAACTGATACCCGCCAGTGAAGCCTGTGCCCTGCTCGGCATCAGCGCCGCCACGCTATACGCCTATGTCAGCCGCGGCCAACTCAGCTCGCGCCCGGGCACATCCGCCCGCAGCAGGGTCTACCTACGGGCGGAAGTCGAACGCCTGGCACAGCGCAAGCAGGCCGGGCGCGGCGCCGAGCGTGGCGCGGCGCAGAGTCTGGATCGCGGCTTGCCGGTACTGGAAACCCGCATCTCGCTGATCCGCCCGGATGCGCCCTATTACCGTGGCCGCTCCGCCGTTGCCGCCGCGCAGGCAGGCGCCACGCTGGAGAACATCGCGCGCCTGCTATGGGAATGCGAGGAGCAGGATCCGTTCGCGGCGACCGCCCTGCCCTCGTGGCCACCGCGCATCGCCAGCCTGGCATTGGATACCAGCCTGCCACCGGTCGAACGTGCGATGGCCTGCATCCCGCTACTTGCCTTGGAGCAGCGCCAATCGCTCAACGCCGCCGCCTCGGTACGCCGCGAGGTCGCTGCGATGCTGTTGCGCCAGAACGCTGCCCTGCTGGTTGGCACCGAGCCCGATGCGCGACCGGTTCATCGCCTGCTCGCCGATGCATGGATGCCTGGCGATGCAGCCTTCGCTGAGCTGGTGCGCGCGGCGCTGGTGTTGTGCGCCGATCACGAACTCAATGTTTCCGCGTTTGCAGCGCGCGTGGTTGCCTCTACCGGCGCGCATCTACATGCCACGGTAAGTGCCGGATTGGCGGCCCTGTCCGGTCCGCGCCACGGCGGTGCCACCGCGCGAGCGCATGCCTTGCTGGTGGATGCCGAAGCCAGCGGTTCGCCCGCCGCCTTCATCGCCGAGCGCTGGCGGCGCGGCGACGAGTTGCCGGGCTTCAATCACCTGCTATATCCCGATGGCGACCCACGCGGTGCGGAGGTGTTGCGCCAGCTGCGCGAACGCTGTGGCGACTCACCGCGCATGCGCCACGTGGAAGCGGTGCTGGCGGCAACCGAGGAAGTCAGCGGCCAGCGGCCGAATATCGACGGCATGCTGGGCGCCATCTGCTATGTGCACGAACTACCGGGGGCGCATGCATTGGTGATGTTCGCGACTGCACGACTTACCGGTTGGTTGGCGCATGCGTTGGAACAGCAGGCTTTGGGCACCTTGATACGACCGCGTGCGCGCTACACCGGATTAGCACCAAGGGGATGAGTTCTTGCCCCCTCCCTTTTGCGCAGCAAAGGGGAGGGTTGGGGAGGGGTGAGCTTGTGCGGCCTTTCCAGCATCACCAGCTTCGCGGCTTATGCCGCTCCCACACCCGGTAGATGTGCCGTGATTGCAGATTGATCGGCGGCTGGGCTGTTGTGAGCTTCGCGGCTTACGCCGCTCCTACAAGGCCCCTGCCCGCTTTGACCATTGCTGGATGATCTGCGCTATCGCCTGCACACCATCGGTCAAGGCCGCCGGCCCAGGCTGCAGGATCAGCGGCGACTTGATCTCGTGCAGTTCGCCATCGCGCACGGCATTGATTGCCTCCCAACCGGGACGCGCCGCCACCCGCTCCGGGCGGAACTTCTTGCCACACCATGAGCCGATGATGATGTCCGGGTTGCGTGCGATTACCGGGTCACCATTGGCGAGGATGCGCGCCTTGGCCAGCGGCTCGCGCGACAACTCCGGAAACACATCGATGCCGCCAGCAATCTCCACCAGCTCGGCACCCCATTGGATGCCAGTGATGATGGGCTCATCCCATTCCTCGACATAGACACGGGGGCGCTGCGGCAATTTCGCCGCCTGCTCGGCTATCGCATCCAAGCCCCGTTGCAGCTCATTCGCGTAGGCGTTGGCGCGTGCTGCCACGCCCACCAGCCCGCCCAACCGACGGATGTAGTCGATGATCCCAGCCACACTACGATGGTTGGCGATCCACACCTCCACGCCGTTGCGGATCAGCTCAGCGGCAATTTCCGCCTGGATGTCGGAGAAACCGATCGCCAAGTCCGGCTTGAGCTTGAGGATCTCGCCGACCTTGGCGCTGGTGAAGGCGCTGACCTTGGGCTTGTCGCGACGCGCTTCAGGTGGCCGTACGGTAAAGCCACTGATGCCGACAATGCGGTCTTGCTCGCCCAACGCGTACAGGGTTTCAGTAGGCTCTTCGGTTAGACAGACAATGCGGCGTGGACCAGTCATGCCAGTGCTCCCCTTGCCATTACGGGAACAGCATCCGCTTGCTCCACTCGCCCGCCGCATCCGCCTCATAGCACCAACGCTCGTGCAGACGGAAGTCAGCGCCGTACCAGAACTCGATGCGCCGCGGCACGACACGCACCCCGCCCCAACCGTCGGGGCGCGGCACATCGCGGCCTTCGAATCGCTCCTCGAAATTGGCCAGACGCTGTTCGAATTCTTCGCGCGAGGCCAGTGGTTGTGACTGCACCGAGGCCCAGGCGCCAATCTGACTCATACGCGGGCGGCTGGCGAAGTAGGCATCGGCTTCGGTGGCGGACACCAACTGCGCATCACCTTCAATCCGCACCTGGATGCCAGCCTCGCGCAGGCTGCGCCACAGGAACAACAACGCCGTAGCGCGGTTGTCGTGCAGCTCGCGGCCCTTGCGACTGTCCAGATGGGTGTAGAACACGAAGCCGCGTTCGTCGAAGGCCTTCAGCAGCACAGTGCGTGCCGATGGGCGGCCGTCGATGTCGGCGGTGGCAACCGTCATCGCGGTGGCATCGATCTCCTTGCCAGCCTTGGCCTCTTCAAACAATGCGGCGAAAGTCGAAAGCGCTTCTGCGTAAAGATTGGTCATGGTCCTGCTTCGTAGGGCACGTGTTTGGGCTATTGTGGCGGCATGTCCCCCGTTCCGCACAGTTTTTCCCAACGCCGCTTTGCGCCGACACTGGTTGCACAGGCGTTGGACGATGCGCTGGCCAGTACCAACGGCACGCCGGTACTGGCAATCAGCGGCGTGCAAGGCAGCGGCAAGTCCACGCTGGCCGCGCAGATCGTGGATCTGGCACGCACGCGCGGCCTGTGCGCGGCGGCAGTGTCCATCGATGACACCTACCTAACCCGTGCGCAACGGCAGCGGCTTGCTGATCGCGTGCATCCCTTGCTTGCCACGCGCGGGCCGCCGGGCACGCATGACCTGGCATTGGCGATGGCCACGCTGGATGCGGCCAAGGCCGGGCAGGCATTCCCCTTGCCGCGCTTTGACAAACTCGCCGATGAACGGGTGCCGGAAGCACAGTGGAAGAAGATCGAGCAGCCGCTGGACCTGCTGGTGTTCGAAGGCTGGTTCTTGGGCACACCGGCTGAAGCCGACGATGCGCTACAGGTGCCCTTGAACGCACTGGAACGTGAGGCCGACGCCGACGGCCGTTGGCGGCGCTGGTGCAACCAGTCGCTGGCCGAGCACTATCCCGGCTTGTGGCAACGCTTTGACCGGCTATGGATGCTGCAACCGCCCAGCTTCGCGGTGGTGCCGCACTGGCGCTGGCAGCAGGAGCAGGCGCTGCAACAGGCATCGCCAGGCCGCAGCAGCATGACCCGGCCGCAACTGGAGCGCTTTGTGCAGTTCTACGAACGCATCAGCCGGCAGGCATTACGCACCCTGCCCGGCATCGCTGACCGAGTGATTGCGCTGGATGCGCAACGGCAGCCACTGGCCGACCCACAGGGCTGAGGCCGTCCGGCAAACAGCACCACAACTGCCTGGCATGAACGACTCGACGGCGCTACCGCCGCCGAGCCCTTGCAGATGCGTGCCCAGCCTGGCCAGCGGGTACCCACCGCGCGATCACTGCAAAAGCATTACTGCACCAGGAACGTGATCCGCAGGTTGACCCGCCACTCGGTGACGTTGCCGTCGCCGTCGGTGACAACCTTGGTCTCGTTGATCCACGCGCCCTGGATGCCTTTGACCGTCTCTGCCACTTTCTTGATGCCACTACGCACTGCATCCTCGATGCTGGTCTTGGAGGACGCATTGACTTCAATGATTTTCGCCACTGACATGTCCAACTCCTTGGTTGCACCACGAACCATTCGTGGAACTGCCGAGCTTGGCTGCTACCGTGTTAAGGCACTGACACGAGGTGCTAGCATCTTCCAGCAATGAATCCCGCCCCCAATCTCATCCTGGTCGGCCCCATGGGCGCCGGCAAAACCAGCATCGGCCGTCGCCTGGCCGAGCGTTTCGGGCTGCTCTTCGTGGATGCCGACCAAGCCATCGTCGACGACGTCGGCTCCAGCATCCCGGCCATTTTCGAAAACGTCGGCGAGGCCGGCTTCCGTGCCCACGAAAGACGGGTCCTGTCCCTTCTGCTGGACGGCAGCGGCCAGCTAATCTCGACCGGCGGCGGCTGCGTGCTCGACCCTGAGAACCGTGAGCGCATCCGCGCTCGGGGTTTCGTGGTCTACCTGCGTGTCAGCGTGGCCTCACAGCTGGCCCGCCTGCACCGCGACAAGACCCGGCCGCTGCTGCAGCGTGAGGACCGTGAACAGGTGCTGCACGCCATGGCCGAGCTCCGCGACCCGCTGTACCGCGAGGTGGCCGACCTGATCATCGATACCGACCTTTACACCCCCGCCGACGCCACCGCGAACACCGTGACCCGGCTTGCCGCGCAATGGAAGATTCTGGAACCGCCCCGTATGACCGCCCCCACCCGCACCGTCGCCGTCGGCGGCGAACACCCCTACCAGATCCATATCGGCCCGAGCCTGCTGTCGCAAGCACAAACGCTGGTCGCTGCCATCCGTGGTCGCCACGTGCTGCTGGTCAGCGACGACACCGTCGCGCCGCTGTATCTGGCCCAGGTACAGACCGCGCTGTTGACCACCCGCCCTGACCTGAAGATCGGCCAGCACATCATTCCAGCCGGCGAAGCCTCCAAGACCCTGGACAATTTCGGCGGCGCGATTAATGCGCTGGCAAGCCTGGGCGCCACCCGCGATGCCTGCGTGCTCGCCCTGGGCGGCGGCGTGGTCGGTGACCTGGCCGGCTTTGCCGCGGCCTGCTGGATGCGAGGCGTGGACTGCGTGCAGTTGCCCACCACCTTGCTGTCGATGGTGGACTCCTCGGTCGGCGGCAAGACCGCGGTGGATATCCCGCAGGGCAAGAATCTGGTCGGCGCCTTCCATCCGCCGCGCGCGGTAGTCGCTGATACCGCTGCTCTGCGCACCCTGCCGGCGCGCGAGCTGCGTGCCGGCCTGGCCGAAGTGATCAAGTACGGAGCCATCCGCGATCCGCTGTTCTTCCAATGGCTGCAGGCCGAGCGCCAGGCCCTGCTGGCCGGCGATGACACTGCGCTGGCCCAGGCCATCGCCCGCAGCTGCGAGCACAAGGCCGAGATCGTCGAACGTGACCCGCTGGAGAAGGGTGAACGCGCCCTGCTCAACCTCGGCCATACCTTCGGCCATGCAATCGAGACCGCACAGGGTTACGGCGCGCCGGGTAACGACAACCTCAACCATGGTGAGGCGGTCGCGGTTGGCATGGTGCTCGCGGCCAAGCTGTCGGCTGCGTTGGGCATGGCTGACGCAGCTGATACCGAGGTACTGCGTGAACTGCTGGAGGCCTATGGCCTGCCGACGGCGATCCCTGCTGGCCTGGATGCTGAAGCCCTGCTTGGGCATATGCGGCTGGACAAGAAGAACATCGCCGGACGCCTGCGCTTGGTGCTGTGGCGCGGCATCGGCAAGGCCGAGGTGGTGCCGGATGTAGATGAGGCTGCGGTGTTGGACGTGCTGCGGCTGGGCTGAGCGGCAAGTCAAAGGCTTCCCCCCCAACCCACCCCTGCTACGCAAGGGAGGGGGCCATCCACTGCGATCTGTCAGATCACGACCATGCCTGCTCTTCCCCCTCCCTTGCGTAGCAGGGGTGGGTTGGGGAGGGGTAGCACTTCGCAGCAAACCCAAAACCAGCCCGAAACCCGCACACCGGCTACAATCGCCGCCATGCGCGTCCTACTGCAACAACCGCCCAGCGGCAAAGAAGCCCCCCGCTACGTACAGCTTTCCCTGGTACCCGACCTGCTCGGCGGCTGGGAGCTGCTGCGTGAGAGCGGCCAAACCGGTGGCCGCATCCAGTTGCGCCGCGAGCTGTTCCTGCAGCACGACGACGCCATCCATGCCTTCGAAAAGGCCCGCGATGGCCAGATCAAGAAAGGCTTCCAGGTGATGTTCACCGCCGGCCAGCCCGCGCCCTGAATCCCGCATTCCCTGCAGGTGCGCCGCAGCGCGCCTGCGGTTCTTACCTCCAGGAGTTCCATGTGACCAGCCCACTTCGCAATGACCGCTTCCTGCGCGCCCTGCGCCGCGAGCCCGTGGACTACACCCCCGTCTGGCTGATGCGCCAGGCCGGCCGCTACCTGCCCGAGTACCGCGCCACCCGCGCCCGCGCCGGCAGCTTTCTGGGCATGGCCAAGAACCCGGAAGTCGCCTGCGAAGTGACCCTGCAGCCGCTGGAGCGCTTCGACCTGGATGCCGCCATCCTGTTCTCGGACATCCTCACCGTGCCCGACGCGATGGGCCTGGAGCTGTACTTCGTCGATGGCGAAGGCCCCAAGTTCAAGCATCCGGTGCGTGATGTCGCTGCGGTCGCCAAACTGGCAGTGCCGGACATGGAAACCGAGCTGCGCTACGTGATGGACGCAGTGCGCCTGATCCGCCGCGAACTGGACGGCAAGGTGCCATTGATCGGCTTCTCCGGCAGCCCTTGGACGCTGGCCTGCTACATGATCGAAGGCGGCGGCAGCAAGGATTTCGCCCGCATCAAGGCGATGGCGCTGAACGAACCCAAGGCCCTGCACCAGTTGCTGGAAGTGGTGACCGATGCGGTCATCGCCTATCTGTCGGCACAGCGCGCGGCCGGCGCGCAGGCATTGCAGGTGTTCGACACCTGGGGCGGCGTGCTTGGCCCGGCGATGTACCGCGAGTTCTCGCTGCGCTACCTCAACCGCATCGCCAGCGAGCTCAAGCGCGGCGACGGCGCCGAGCGTACCCCGCTGATCCTGTTCGGCAAGGGCACCGGCCAGTACGTGGCCGAGCTGGCCGCCAGCGGCGCTGAAGGCGTCGGCGTGGATTGGACCATCTCGCTGGAAGACGCCGCCCGCGCAGCCGGCGGCAAGGTCGCGCTGCAGGGCAACCTGGACCCGACCACGCTGTACGGCTCGCCCGACGCAATTACCCGCGAAGTCGGCAAGGTGCTGGAAAGCTATGTCGTCGGCAACGGCGGCTCGCGCGAAGGCCATGTGTTCAACCTTGGCCACGGCATGTCGCCGGACATGAACCCCGAGCACGTCGCGGTGCTGGTGGATGCGGTGCACCGCCTCAGCCGCCGCTGAGGACCGAAGGCCCGGAAGCTTGACTTCAATCTTCCGGGCCCGGAGGCTGGGCGCCCCTCATCAGGCCCGCGTCCCATGTCCAAACGTTGCAAGTCACTGCTGTTGGCATTGGCAATCGCTGCGCCGGTTGCAGCAAGTGCTGCACCGCCGCCACTGCAGTTGGACGAGGATGACTTCCCGACGCTGACCGCGTTTCCTGAGGTCGCACAGCTGACCATCTTCAGCACCGCACCGCTGGACTTCCCCACCAGCTGCAAACAGATCCGCATTGCACGACTGGAAGAAATCGCGCCGCGCTGGCGGCCGTACATCACCCGCCTTTCGCTCGACCGCTGCAGCACCGAATCCGTCGGCACCGATGCCATGCAGGACACCTCGTACGATGCCAGCGCCCAGATCAGGCCCGGACTGGTGACCCTGTACGGATTGCCGGTGACCGAGACGCGCGAAACGCTGGCCGAAATGTACGGCAACCGCACGCTGGTGCTTGCGGTTCCGCTGCGGAAGGCATTGGAGAAAATACGTCCGATCAGCGAGCGCAACTGTGCGCCCGTGGCACGCAACAACCCCGGCATCCCAACCAACTGCAAGATGGAACGCATCGACGAGGACAGCTGGAGCATCACCATCGGTGAACTCAATTCCACCATCATGCTGAGCCGGAACCCTGATGATTCCGGGTCAACCCTGTACACCATTGGCGGCGGCGACTGATCTACGCAACATCTGCACACGCATGGGAGGACAATAAGCGCCTGCTCCAGCGCGAGTCGTCTTGATGCCCCCAGCTCCCCCGATCCCGCGGCCCGCCAGCTCCGCCCAGAAACCGCTGCTATGGCTGGTGTCGCTGGCCATCTTCATGCAGATGCTGGACTCGACCATCGTCAACACGGCCTTGCCGGCGATGGCACGCAGCCTGGGCGAAAGCCCGTTGCAGATGCAGTCGGTGGTTTTCAGTTATGCACTGGCAGTGGCGACGTTCATTCCCGCATCGGGCTGGATAGCTGACCGTTTCGGCACGCGCCGCACTTTCCTTGCCGCGATCGTGCTGTTCACCTTGGGCTCGTTGGCCTGCGCGCTGTCGCCCACGCTGCAATGGCTGGTGGCCTCGCGCGTGCTGCAAGGCATAGGCGGCGCGATGCTGTTACCGGTGGGTCGTCTGGCGGTGATGCGCTCGGTGCCACGCGAGCAATTCCTCTCGGCGATGAGCTTCATCGCCATTCCCGCGCTGATCGGTCCGCTACTCGGCCCGACCTTGGGCGGCTGGCTGGTGGAAGTTTCCTCCTGGCACTGGATTTTCCTTATCAACCTGCCGATCGGCATCATCGGTTTCGTCGCCGCGCTGAAGATCATGCCCGACCACTACGGCCAGCGGAAACAGCGCTTCGATCTGGCCGGGTACCTGATGCTGGCGTTCGGCATGATCGCCTTGTCGCTGGCGCTGGATGGCGTCTCGGCGCTCAATTCGGCACATGCATTGGTACTGCTGCTGGCGGTGGTCGGCATCGCTGCGCTGGCCGGCTATTGGCTGCATGCGGCCAGCACCAGCAATGCGCTGTTCCCGCTGAGCCTGTTCAAGGTGATCAGCTTCCGCATCGGCATCCTTGGCAATCTGTTCTCGCGCATCGGCAGCGGTGCGATGCCGCTGTTGATTCCACTGCTCTTGCAGGTCGGCATGGGCCTGAGCCCGATGACCGCCGGCATGATGATGATTCCGGTGGCGCTGTCGGGCATGGCCGCCAAGCGTGCGGCAGTCAGCCTGGTAGAGCGCTTTGGCTACCGCCGCATCCTGATGATCAACACGGTCTGCGTGGGTGTTGCGATGGCCAGTTTCGCCCTGATCAATGCAGATCAGCCGTTGTGGCTGCAGCTGACCCAGCTGGCGATCTTCGGCGCGGTCAATTCAATGCAGTTCACCGTCATGAATACCGTCACCCTGCGCGACCTGGACATGCATCAGGCCAGCAGTGGCAACAGCCTGCTGTCGATGGTGATGATGCTCGCCACCGGTTTTGGCGCCGCCACCGCCGGCAGCCTGCTGGCGGCCTTCGGCGACCACTTGAGCGGCCACGGCGCAACGGCTGCGCTGCACGCTACCTTCATCTGCGTCGGTGCAATCACCCTCAGCTCGACATTGGTGTTCTGGCAACTGCCCGACAACCGCCCGCATCCGCGGGCGGTGGAAGAAGTTGCCGAGTAAACGCGCCCTTCAGTCAGGCGCCGCCTGCGGCTGCTGCCGGCGCTGCGCCTCCAATACAGCGGCGATAGCCTCCAGCAGCATCTGCGCGGTCACCGGCTTGCGCAGGAAGTCGGCAAAGCCGGCATCACGCGCCAGCGGTTCAGCCTCGGCATCGGAGCGTGCGGTCACCGCGATCAACGGCATTTCGTAGCCCATTGCCTTCAATTGCCGCGCGAGCCCGAAACCATCGATGCCGGGCAGATCCAGATCCAGCAAGGCCACATCGAACTCATGGCTGGACAGCTCCGCCAGTGCCGCCAGCCCATGCGCGGCATGCACCGCGCTATGCCCGTGTACTTCCAGCAGGCCACCGATCACCGCAGCAATGGTCGGGTCGTCCTCGACCAGCAACACCCGCTGCGCTGGCAGATTCATCCACGCGCCGATGGCGGCATCATCATCCAGCGAGGTCGGTGGCACTTCCCAGGACAATGGCAGCTCTACGATGAAACAGGTGCCCTCGCCCAAGCTGCTTTCCACATCGATGCTGCCGCCCATCGCCACGCTCAACTCGTTGCAGATGGCCAAGCCCAGGCCGCTGCCGCCGTAGCGCGCGGCGGTACGCGCGCCATCGGCCTGTTCAAAGCGGCGGAACAGGCGTTGCTGCTGCTCGGCACTGATACCTGGGCCGGTGTCGCTGACCTCGAAGCGCACACCCTTGCCGCCTTCCTGCAGGCGCACGCGCAGGCTCACCGAGCCATGGCTGGTGAACTTGATTGCATTGCCAAGCAGGTTGAGCAGGATCTGCCGCAGACGCATCACATCGCCGGTCAAACGCGTGCGCGGCGCGGCAGGGTTGTCGAATTCGAATTTCAGCCCACGCCGTTGCGCCAGCGGTTCCATCAGACCACGCACGTCTTCAAGCAACTGCCGCAGTTCCAAGGGCTGGTTCTGCAATTCCAGCCGCCCGGCTTCGATGCGGGCCAGGTCCAGCGCATCGTTGACCAGTCGCAACAGGTGTTCGCCAGCCCGGCGGATCGATTGCGTATAGCCACGCTGGCGCTCATCAAGCGGTGTCGCCAGCAACAATTCACTCATGCCCAATACACCGGTCATCGGCGTGCGAACTTCGTGGCCCAACGTGGCCAGGAAACGGGTCTTTGCCAGAGACGCCTGTTCGGCCAACTCCTGCTTGTGGCGCGCCAGCTGCCATTCGTTACGGCGGCGCAGACGCCGCTGGTACAACCACGCGCCGCCCAGGATCAGCGCAACTGTTAGCACGATGAAGGTCATCACCCCAGCCGGGCTGCGTGCCCACGGCGGCTGCACGCGGAAGGCCAGGGTCTGCACCGGCGACCAGACGTTGTCCGAGGTGGCGGCCTGTATTTCCAATTGATAGCGCCCCGGTGGCAGCCGCGAGAACACGCGATCGCCAGACGCGCCCACGTCCACCCAGTCCGGATCATAGCCGGCCAGGCGGAAGCGGTAGGTATTGGTCGCCGAGTCGGCGAAGGACAGCAGCCGTGCAGCGATGCGCAGGTCACGGTCGCCGTCGAGAATCTGCAAGGGCGACTCCAGCGTGATGTCACGCTCCTTGTCGCCACGACGCACGCTGACCCGCTCGATGATCAGCGGTGGTCGCCGGGTCGAGGGTTTCACCCGGGCGGGATCGAACAACACCACACCATCGGGCGTGCCACCAGCCAGCTGACCGGTGCGCGCCTGCACGAGCGAGCGGCGGCGGAACTCCTGCCCCGGCAGACCATCGTGCACCCCATACATGCGCACCGAACGATTGGCCGGATCAATGCGGATCAGACCGCGCGCACTGATCGCCCAAGCCACGCCTTCAGCGTCCACCAGCAAGCCGGTCGCAGCCAGCATCGGGAAGCCCTGCTCGACACCAACGCGATCAAGCAAGGCCATGCGCTGCCCATCCCAGAGGTAGCGATCCATGCGCCCGAGGCCGGCAACCCAAGCCACACCGGTATCGCTGACATGGAAGGTGGAGACGCGCCCGGTCGGCCCGCCCGGCACCGGTGAGAAGCGCCCCTGCTGCGACTGCCAGGCATGCAGGCCGGTGCCGGTCGCCAACCACAGCTGATCACCCGGCCCGCACTGCATGTCTTCGATCAATGCTTCCGGTACACCCGCCTGGCCCGGCTTCATCTGCAACAGCACATGACCATCGGCATCACGCTGCTGCATGCCACCATCTTCGGAATAGATCCAGATCCGGCCACCATCGCAACTGCGCACGATGTCGGCATCACCGAGCATCGCTGCGTCCCTGCCATCCTCGCTATGCCAACGTTGCACGCTGCGGTCGCTTGGGTCGTAGCGTACCAGGGCATCCAGGCTGCCGATCCAGACCTTGCCGTGCGCGTCCTCAACCAGCGACTGCGGCCAGTTCTTGCCGTCTATCGCCTCCAGATGGTGTTGCACTTCACCGGTGCCGGGGTCAAGCCGGTCCAAGGCACCGCGCGTACCCACCACCCAGATGCCACCGGACGCCGATGGCGCCAAGGCCAACGCATATGGATTGCGCAGCGACGATGGATCATCCAGATGCCGCGACAACACCGAAAACTGCCGCCAGCTTGGCGGCAGATGCCATAGCCCGGCATTGGTGCTGGCGAACCACAGCCCGCCTTCGCGGTCTTCATAGGCGCTGGACCAATTTGGTTTTACGATCCCGCGCTCCTGTGAGCTGTACAAGGGCACATTGCGCACCACGCTGCTGCGGATGCGACCCAGCCCTGAACGGGTATCCAGCCAATAGCTGCCATCGGCCGAATACTGCAGCATATTGAACACGTCACCGGGTGCGGCACCTGCCCAGGTGGCTGCCTCGAAGCGGCCGTCGGTATGGCGCTGGACCACGCCTTCGTTGGTGGCCACCCATAGCCGGCCCTGTTTATCCACCTTCAAACCATTGATACGTGGTGAAGGCAACAGCGCATTGCTGACCCGGTCGAAGCCTGCGCCATTCCAGCGCGCAAGCCCGCCCTTGGTGCCGACCCACAGGCTGCCATCCGGTGTGACGGTCATGTAGGTCACCGCCGCCGCCGGCAAGCTGTGTTCGTCACCATCTATCGGCATGAAGCGGCGGATATTGCCGTCCGGGTCCAGCCGGTGCAGGCCACCGGTGGCGGTACCAAACCAGACGCTGCCATCGGGCGTGGAGGCGATGGCCCAGATCGTATTGCTGCCAATCTGCGGATAGGTCTGCTGATCAAAGAATTTGAACTTGAGCCGGTCTGGCGACAGCATCACCAGCCCGGCGTTCTGCGTGCCGATCCACAGCCGATTGCTCTTATCCGCGTGCAGGCTCCACACCACGTTGTCGCGCAACCCATTCTCCGCACGCCAGATGCGATAAGTGCGGCCGTCGTAGCGGGCAAGACCATCACGGCTGGCCAGCCACAGGTAACCGGTGAGGTCTTCGGCAAAGGCATTGATGTTGCTGGAAGGCAGGCCATCGGCCACGGTCAACTGCCGTGGTTGCGGCGTTGCAGGCACTTCGGCCAGCGCCAGCGGTGACACCAGCAGCAGTGCGCTCAGCAACATCCCTGCGAGCCATTTCATCAAACCCAGCCTCCTGCCACGCCGCCCGGCGCATTTGTGATGGCGCCTATTGTGCCTGTCCCTGTGCCAGCGCATCAGCGATCGCATCGACCAGCATCTGTCCGGTCACTGGCTTACGCAGGAAGCCAACCATGCCGGCCGCGCTCGCCAGCTGTTCAGCCTGCACGTCGGCACGTGCGGTAACCGCGATCAACGGGAAGCGGTGACCGGAGCCACGCAGCTGATTGGCCAGCGCAATGCCATCCAACGCTGGCAGATCCAGGTCGAGCAGACCCACATCGAAAATCTGCTCGCCCACCTCGGCCAATGCGGCCAGGCCGTGCGCGGCATGCACCACTTGGTGTCCGCGCGCCGCCAGCAGGCCGCTGATCACCTGGGCCACCGTCGGATCATCTTCAACCAGCAGTATTTTCAGTGGCCGCAGTGCCATCGCTGGCTCTGCAGCCGCAGCCCCGGTGCTGATCGAATGCTCCCATGGCAACGGCACTTCGAGCACGAAGCGCGCGCCTTCACCCAGGCGACTCTCGACGCGGATGCTGCCGCCCATTGCAATTGCCAGTTCCTGGCAGATCGCCAGGCCCAGACCACTACCGCCGTAGCGCGATGCAGTACGGTTACCGTCAGCCTGCTCAAAACGCTGGAACAAACGACTCTGCTGCTCGGCACTGATGCCCGGTCCGGTATCGCTGACGCTCAGGCAGATACCGCCATGCCCCGGCAGCAGCTGCGCGCTTATCGCGACCTTGCCGCGCTCGGTGAACTTGATCGCATTGCCCAACAGGTTCATCAGTATCTGCCGCAGACGCATGGCATCACCCACCACCATCACCGGCGTTGCAAATGGCGCGGGAGCCTCGAACACCAGCCCGCGCCGCTCGGCCATCGGTGCCATCAAGACACTGACTTCCTGCAGCAGGCGCCCGAGGTCGAACGGGCGGTTATCGAGCTCCAGCTTGCCGGCCTCGATACGCGCCAGGTCCAGTGCGTCATTGACCAGGGCCAGCAGATGCGTACCAGCCTGCTGGATCGCGCCTGCAAATCGCTGTTGCCGCTCATCAAGATCGGTGCTCAGCAACAACTCGCTCATGCCCAAGACACCGGTCAGCGGCGTGCGGACTTCGTGACCCAAGGTTGCCAGGAAGCGGGTTTTTGCCTGTGAGGCCTGTTCGGCCAATTCCTGCTTGTGCAGCGCCAACTGCCATTCGTTGCGGCGCCGCTCACGCCGCTGGTAAGCAAGCACCGCTGCCGCTGCAAGCAACCCGAGCAACAGCGCCCATGCCGCCAGTGCCCAGTTGCTGCGCCACCACGGTGGTGCAACTTCGATCTGCAATGTCTGCGGTGCAGTCCATGGACCATCAGCCGCTGCACCCTGTACCTGCATGCGATAGCTACCGGCGGGTAGACGCGATACCAAGCGTTCACCATCGCTGCCCAGATCCACCCAGTTCTGGTCGTAACCTTCGATCTGGACACGGAAACGATGCCGCGCAGGATCGACATAGGACAGCAGACGTCCAGTCACCCGCAGATCGCGATCCTGTGGACCCAGGTGAATCAACGCCCCTTTCAACCGCTGCTCGCGTGCAGCATCGTCGCGACGTACGCCTATCGACTCGATCACCAGCTGCGAGCCTACCGGGGCGGCGATCTTGGCATCGGGATTGAAACTGAGCAGGCCGGTGGCAGACACCGCCAACGCGCGACCGCAGCCAGCATGCGATGGCGGCCGGGCGGTGAACTCGGTATCACTCAGGCCATCGCCTTCTTCCAACACCCGCACGCGTGTCGTACCCGGTTGCCACCACAGCAGTCCACGCGTCGTGGTTGCCCATAGCTGGCCACTGCAGCCAACTACCAGCCCGCCCATCGCTACCGCCGGCACCCCTTCATCGGCGCTCAGCCGCTGCAGCAGGGAAAATCCATTCGCGTCATGACCGTAGTGTTCCAGCGCGCCATCACGCGCCAACCAGGCACTGCCATCGGCAAGGAACACCAGGTCATAGACCATCCCTGCCGATACACCTGGCACGCTGACGAAACGCTGGCCGTCGAAGCGCTGCACGCCGGCGCCGCCAACCAGCCATAGGCTGCCATCGGTGCCCTGCCGCAGCTGCTCCACCAGCTTGTCCGGCAAGCCGGAAGCCGTGCCCTGCGGGTAGGCTGCCAACAGGCGTCCATCGGCCGCACGGTGCTGCAAACCGTAATTGATGATGGACAGCCACATGCTGCCATCGGCCGCCAGCCGCATCAGATCCGCGCGATTGGTGGGGTCGTCGCCGATCCCAAGATCAATCCGCCGCACCTGTCCATCCGAGGGCCGATAGAGCGTGATCCCGCCAGCACGGCCCAGCCAGATCACCCCATCACTGCCGCGCTGCACCGACCAGATGCTGCCCTGGCCCAGGCGGGTGTCGTTGGCCAGCTGTGACAGCTTGCCGGCTGCATCCAATTGGTACAGGCCATGGCCACCGACCACCAGAAAGCCGTTGCCGTCGGCGGCGGAGTTGATCAGGTACAGGCTCTCCAGCGATTTTCCGTCGAGCTGATAGTGGCTGGAGAACCGCGACCAGTCCGGACGCAGATAGGCCATGCCCTGGGTCAGCATGGCGGTCCAGATGCCGCCTTCGTGATCCTGCAACAGATCCAGCACACCGCTGCTGGCGGTCAGGAAGCCGCTGCCGCCATCACCGTCCAGCAACTGCAGACTGTGCGCATCGCCGCGATACAGGCCGGCGGAGCTGCCCATCCAATAACGCCCATCGCGGTCGTGCAGGACCATCGCCGCGCGCGCCTGCGCCGCCTGCGGCCATGGCGCAGCCGACACAGTTCCATCATCGAGTACCCGGTACAGACCGGTATCGGTGCCTGCCCAGATGCCACCATCGCGGTCGCCGCTGAGGCGGATTACATCCTTGTCTTCGAGCAGTGGCGAACGCACGGCCGTAAAGCCGGACCCAGGCCGCCAGCGCACAAGGCCACTGGTTGTGCCCACCCACATGCTGCCGTCCTTGCCAGGCAGCATGGCGTAGATGGTGTCGTCCGGCAGGCTGCGCGGGTCGTCAGGCTGATTGTGGTACCGGCTGATCCGGCCGTCGCCGTGCAACAGGCAGATGCCACTGCCGCTGGTTCCCACCCACAGGTCACTGCCCTGCATGGCCAGCGCCCAGACCTGATGCTTGCAGATTGCCTCCAGCTCGGCGAAGCGGGTGAAACGCTGGCGATTGGCATCCAACATCGCCAGTCCGGCGCCGTTGGCACCGACCCATACCCTGTCCTGCGCATCGATCAGCAGGGTTTCCAAGGTGTTGCCCGGCAACGAGCCGGAGACCTGCGGGTCGTGCCGCCATACCCGCAGTTGGGTGCCGTCGTAGCGCGCAAGGCCGTCATCGGTGGCAGCCCAGACGTAACCGTGGCGATCCTGCCCTAGCGCAAGCACGGTCCGCGACGGCAATCCTTCGGCCACACCCAGCCGCCGCATGCGCGGTGTCTCGGCCAGATCCAGCGCTGCCGCCCAGCACGGCCACAACAGCAGCAGCGCCAGCATGGCCAGCTGTACCTCTCGAAAAATCCCTTTCATCAACGCCCCAAACTCCCCGTCGCAACCCACTTGCATCAACCGCCAACCGTCGCGACTTTAGCGCCGCGTCCGGTCCCGGGCAAAGCCACCCGAACCGACTACGTAACAAACCGTTGCGCAATATGCGCACAAACCATCACCTGCATCCGCCTAGAATCCCCTATCCCGACCCGGAGCCGGACCTTGCTGCCACGCCTGCTACTGCTGCTCTGCGGCCTGCTGTCCTTTGCCGCCAATGCTGCCAACGAACGCTACCGGCTCGACCCGGTGCATACCCGGGTGCTGTTCGCCATCGAGCATGCCGGCTTCTCGCATGCACTGGGTACGGTATCCGGCAGCGAAGGCGTGCTGGATTTCGATCCAGAAGACTGGGCTACGGCACGGCTGGAGGTGGCGGTGCCCATCACCCGGCTGGACTTGGGTGATGACAAATGGAATCAGGCCACGCTGGCGCGCAACCTGCTCGATGGCGAGCGCTTCCCGCAGGCACGCTTTGTTTCCAACCGCATCGAGCCGATTGATCCCAGCCACGCCCGCGTCTTCGGCGTATTGACCCTGCGCGGGGTCAGCCGCGAAGTCGCACTGGAGGTCACCCTCAACGCACTCAAACGCCACCCGCTGCCGCCGTTCCGGCGTACCGCCGGGTTCTCGGCGACCACCACGCTCAGTCGCGCCGACTTTGGCATCAGCGCCTGGCCGTCGGTGATCGGTGACAAGGTCGAGCTGCGCATCGAGGCCGAAGCCGTGCGTGATGCCGGTGCCGAAGCACCGCCTGCCAGCACCGAACCGACACCCGAGCCTGCCACCAGTCTCGAAGACGCCGCCGATGCGGCCCTGAAATCAGCAACAGAAACGGAAAAACACCCATGAGCCTGAAAAACACCGCGCAACGCTGGGGCAGCCTCAGCAAAAGCCTGCACTGGCTGATCGCCCTGCTGATTCTGGCCCTGGGCATCGTCGGCCTGGTCATGGGCGAGTTCCCGAAGACGCCCAAATACTTCTGGATCTACACGATGCACAAGTCGATCGGCATCACCGTACTGGTGCTGGTGGTGGTGCGTCTGGTGTGGCGCCTGTATGCCGGCGCGCCGGAGCCGGTGCCCGGCACCCCGAGCTGGCAGGAACGGATTGCCTCGGCCACGCATTGGCTGCTGTACGTGCTGATGTTCGCCATCCCGCTGTCGGGCTGGCTGTACGACTCGGCCAGTGGCCTGCGTCCGTTCAAGCTGTTCGGGCTGGTGGAGATGCCAAAGCTGGTTGCCCCCAGCGAGCAGGCCAGCCAGCTCTCCCACGCCATTCACGAGTGGGGCTTCTGGGCGTTGATCCTGCTGGTGCTTGCGCATGCCGGCGCGGCGCTCTATCACCACATTCATCTACGCGATGCCACGCTGGCACGCATGCTGCCGCAAGGCTGGCTCAACCTTCCGCAAAAGGATTCCGCATGAACATCAAGCTCAGCTCCCCCGCCGCTGTTGCCGCCGCCCTGGCCGGCATGCTCGCCGTCGCCCCGGCAATGGCCGCCGACTACCAGCAGGCACCCGGCCCCGGCTCCATCCTGGTGTTTGCCACCAAGTATGACGGTGAAGTGTTCACCGGCAGCTTCCCCGGCTTCCAGACCCAGGTCAGCTTTGACCCGGCCAATCCGGCTGCGGGCAAGCTGGACGTGACCATCCCCCTGGTCGGCGCCAAGAGCGGCAATACCGACCGCGACTCTACCCTGCAGGGCGCGGATTTCTTCAACGTCGCCCAGTTCGCCCAGGCCCGTTACACCGCCAACGGCTTCCGCGCATTGGGCAACAACCAGTTTGCTGCCGATGGCACGCTGGAGCTGCGCGGTGTCAGCAAGCCGGTCACGCTGACCTTCACCTGGGCAGCCGGCGCGCAGCCGGTGCTGACTGGCAAGGCCACGGTCAAGCGTCTGGACTTCGGCGTGGGCGGCGGCGACTGGGCCGACACCAAGACCATCCCCAACGAAACCGCGATCAGCACCATCGTCAAGCTAAACGCCAAGTAAAAAGCTGCCCTCACCCCAACCCCTCTCTCGCACGCGGGAGAGGGGAATGTAGTGCCGAGCCATGCTCGGCAGAAGCTTTACCGGTAGCGCCCCAGCCGAGCATGGCTTGGCACTACAGGTGTAGCGGCAACCAGCCGGTCAACACCGCCGCATCGAACGGCCATTCCAGCTCCCTGCCTGCCGCATCCCGCAACACCGGCACGCGCACGCCATACGCCGCCTCCAGCGCCGCATCGTCATCGATGAACACACTCTCGAATTCCGGCACCCGTGCCTGCGCCAGCACCGCAAGCGCCAGGTCGCACAGATGGCAATCATCACGTTGATACAGGGTCAATCCCATTTCCGCGCCCATGCAAGGAATGCTGCGCTGCAGACATGGCCTGCAGCAATGAACCCGTAGAATAGCGACCATCTCAACGCAGTACGCAGAATCAGCATGTCCGTCAGTACGTTCGACCTGTTCAAGATCGGCATCGGCCCGAGTTCGTCACACACCGTCGGCCCGATGCGCGCGGCCGAGCGCTTCGTCCACCGCTGGCTGCTGGACCCGGGCCAATTGCACAACACGGTACGCATCCGCGCCGAGGTATTCGGCTCGCTGGCCCTGACCGGGCGCGGCCATGGCACCGACAAGGCAGTGCTGCTGGGCCTGGAAGGCCACCGCCCCAACGAAATCGACCCGGACATCATCCCGGCCACGCTGGAGCGCATCCGCAGCAGCAAGCGCATCAACCTGATGGGCCAGCGCGAGATCGCCTTCGACGAGAAGCGCGACCTGGCCATGAACAAACGCCAGAAGCTGCCGTACCACACCAATGGCATGCGCTTCACCGCCTACGACGCCGACGACCAGATCATCGCCACCCGCGATTACTACTCGGTCGGCGGCGGCTTCGTGGTCAATGAAGATGACGCGGCCGATGACCGCATCGTGCCCGACCAGACACCGATCCCCTACCCGTTCAAAAGTGGTGACGAGTTGCTGGCACAGGCTGCACGCAGCGGCCTGAGCATCGCCCAGATGATGTACGAGAACGAAAAGTGCTGGCGCAGCGAGGAAGATATCCGCGCCGGACTGCGAGAGATCTGGGACGCGATGCAGTCCTGCGTGACCCGCGGCATCCGCTCTGAAGGCACCCTGCCCGGTGGACTCAATGTCAGCCGTCGTGCACCTGCACTGTACCGCGAGCTATCCTCGCGCCCCGAAGCCGCAATGCGTGATCCATTGACCACTCTGGACTGGGTCAATCTGTACGCATTGGCAGTCAATGAAGAGAACGCCGCCGGCGGTCGCGTGGTCACCGCGCCTACCAATGGCGCGGCCGGCATCATCCCCTCGGTGCTGCACTACTACGACCGCTTCTGCCCGGGCAGCAACGAACAGGGCGTGTTCAACTTCCTGCTCACCGCTGCCGCCATCGGCATCCTGTACAAGGAAAACGCTTCGATCAGCGGCGCCGAGGTCGGCTGCCAGGGCGAAGTGGGCGTGGCCTGTTCGATGGCGGCCGGTGGCTTGATGGCGGCACTGGGCGGCAACCCGGGGCAGATCGAGAACGCTGCCGAAATCGGCATGGAACACAACCTGGGCCTGACCTGCGACCCGATCGGCGGGCTGGTACAGATCCCCTGCATCGAGCGCAACGCGATGGGCTCGGTGAAGGCGATCAACGCCAGCCGCATGGCCATGCGCGGCGACGGCAAGCACAAGGTATCGCTGGACAAGGTGATCAAGACCATGCGCGACACCGGCCGCGACATGCAGGACAAGTACAAGGAAACCAGCCGTGGCGGCCTTGCCGTCAACGTCATCGAGTGCTGATCCGCGAGTGAACCGGCGCTGGCCCCGTTGGGGCTGGCGCCTGCTGATTTTCCTGTTGTTCTGGCTGGGCGCAAGCTGGCTGTGGAGCAGTTATTGGAGCGCCGCACCCGGACAAGGCGCCATCGCCACCGATGGCAGCTTTGACATTCCCATCAGCATCCGCCTGCGGGAACACTGGGCGTTGAATCTGGATTTCCATCCAGGCAGCTTGAGCGAGGAGGAATTCGCGCGCCGCACCGCTCCGTGGAAACAAGCAACGCCAGACACAGGTGCAGTCACGCTGCAGTGGCGATTACTGGCGAACGACGGGCAACAGCTTGTCGCCGCCACCAGTCTTTTCCATCGCGTCGACAGCTGGTCGAGCCACACCGTCAGCTGCGCTCAGCCCCTGCCCTCAGTCCCACCCGGGCGCTACCGGCTGACAGGCCAGCTGATCGCACCACCGCCAGCAACCACCGGCATGGATATGGCCTTGGCAATCAGAGCTGCCAATGGCAAGGCATGGAACAGCTGGCAGCTTGATCTGGCCTGGTGAACTGGGCTGCTCAACATGCTGCTGGTCCTGCCCTTGGGCATCGTCCTGTTGCTGGCGCTACTGGTCCACGCGCTGTCGCGCCAACGCAGCCGTCCTCACTAGCCGCAAGCAGGCACAGCCAAGTTCAAAACGAGCACTTTCGACCCGCAGCACACGCGTATTGCAATGCCTCTGCCCGTTACACCAGAATCGCCCATCACAACGCAGCTTCAGGGGGAGCGGATGCACGGCGAAAAGGAATCTGGCGGGCAGGCACCGGTACGACGTCCGCGCACGGCCGCACGCACCGCAGCACCCGGCAACGGCATGGCAACCCTGATCAAGCTGGTACTTGCCGCAGTGGTACTGCTGTTGCTGGCGTACTACTTTGGCAATCGAAAGCCTGCACCGCCAGCTGCCGACACCGCCGCAACAGCATCAGATGTCACAGCGCCCGCCGCTACAGCACCCGGCTCTGGCGCTGATGCAATGGTCATCCGGGGCGAGAAGTCCACGACGATGGCGAACATCGCGGAGGCGCAGATGTCGGTGCAGGAGGGCGGCAGCGTATTGCGCATCGAAGGCAGCGTCGGCAGGAACTTCGCCACTGACTTGAAGGCACAGCTCGATGCCCATCCAAGCGTGCGTCGCATCGATATCACCAGCGGCGGTGGCTACGCCAATCCGGGCCTGGAAGCAGCACGCCTGATCAACCGCAACAACCTAACCGTGCGGGTTCGCTCGCACTGCGCCAGCATGTGCGTGGCACTTTGGGCCGCCGCCGGCCATCGGCAGATGGAAGCGGACGCGGTGATCGGCCTGCACCAATGGAATCCGCAGTGTGATGCACGCCCGGAAGAGGCCGAGCGCAAGGAGTGCCACTACCAGGTCCAGTTCGCTACCGAGCACAACTCCAGCTACAACGCCTGGCTGCGCGCGGCAGGCTTCAACCAGCGTTTGTTGAACCTGCAGACACAGACCGCCTCCGAAGACATGGCGGTGCTGCTCGCCCCGCAGCTCTGGGAAAACGGGGTGGACTTCAGCGCCGTCGACAGCAACGGCGCGCGCATGAGCCGTGAAGCAGTCCTGCAGCATCTCGCCGCCAGAGCAAAGCGCGGCTGAGCACTCAGCCGCCGCGCCTGCCCAGCTTCAGTACGCCCTCCAGGGCCAACAACGCCACCGCCAGCCAGATCGCCATATAGGTCGGCCACTGCCCGTGGCCGACGCTCTCACCGAGCAGCAAGGCCGCCAGCATCAGTAGCACCGGTTCCACATAGGTGAGCAGGCCAAACAGGCTGAATGACAGCATCTTAGAGGCCAGCATGTAGCACATCAGTGCCACCGCGCTGATCGCCCCGAGCAGTGGAATCAACGCGTACAAGGCCGGCTTCTGCGCCAACGCTGCCAGCAGCTGCTGGCCGTCACCAATCGCCGCCCAGAAAGCTACCGGCAGCAACAGCACCAGCTCGACCCAGAAGCCGCCAAGATGGCCGATGCGCAGGTGCCTGCGCAGCAGGAAATAGGCCGGATAGCCCAGCGCTACCAGCAGCATTTCCCACGACAGGCCGTGATTACCCATCAAGGCCCAACCCACGCCGAACGCGGCACTGGCCACGGCCAGCTTCTGCAGGGCGGACAGGCGTTCGCCGTAGACCACGCGGCCCAGCAGCACCATCACCAAAGGCAGCAGGAAGTAACCCATCGACACCTGTAGTGCGCGGCCATGCAGTGGCGCCCACAGGAACAGCCACAACTGCACTCCGACCATGCCCGCGCACAACGGCAACGCCCACCACAACCGGCGCTCAACCCGCACGCGTCGCAAGGTATCGGCGATGAGGGTCTTCTCACCGCTCACATGCAGCATCAGCGCAATCAGCGGCACCGCGAACAACACCCGCCAGCCAAAGATCTCGGTGCCTTGCAACGGCGCCAGTTGCGGGCTGGCGTAATACATCAAGCCGAACAGCAGGGAGGCTGCGAGCGAAACCAGAATACCTTTGGACACAGCACACCTGTCAGAGAAAGAAAGCAGCTGCGTGTGACCTTCGCGCAATGGCAACGCAGGCTTTATGACGCCAGCACCCGGATATCATAAAGCCAGAAAGTTGCACCACTACCACCGGATGGCAGGCATCCCGTCCGCTCGGTATCTCCGCGAGTGCGCGCCAATACCGGGCCCCGCAGCTCCCAGCTTGGATCGGCAATGAACCCGCGATGCAGCACACCATTGGTGCTGCATCGGCACTCAGCGATTGACGATGTTCAGCACGTCATCCAGCAACGCTGCCGCAGTGACCTCGGCACCCGCGCCCGGCCCCTGGATCAACAGCGGCTGGCTGCTGTAGCGGTCACTGTGGATCGCCACGCGGTTATCGGTGCCGCTGCCACCGGCCAGGGCATGGCCTTGCGGCAACGCACGCAGGCCAACGTGTGCCCCCTGCGCATCCAGACGGCCAATGAAGCACAGCTTCAAACCTTGTGCACGTGCCTGCTGCAACTGTTCAGCCAGCGGCGCGTCCAACAGCGAAAGTGCTCCGTCCACCTCCTCGGCGGACAGCGCAGCCAATGCCGCCGGCACCAACGAATCAACCTTGATCTGATCAGCTTCCAACGGCACACCCGCAGCACGTGCAAGTATCAGCAGCTTGCGACGCACATCCTCGCCGGACAGATCGATGCGCGGGTCCGGCTCGGTATAACCAACAGCCGCGGCTTCGCGCACGCAGGCCGAGAACGGCTGGCTGCCGTCGTAACGATCAAACAACCAAGCCAGCGACCCGGACAGCACGCCTTCAATGGCATGCACGTGGTCACCACCTGCAACCAGTGCGCGGATGCTGCGCAACAGCGGCAAGCCCGCACCCACCGTTGCCGCATCGCCATAGCAGGCGTTGCCGTCCGCAACCAACGCACCAATCTGTTGCGCGCGGGCCAGGCCCGTCCCATTACCAAGCTTGTTGGCCGTCACTACATGGATGCCTTGCGCCAACCACAGCGCATGGTCGGCGGCGACGGCCTCACTGGCCGTGGCATCAACCACGATATCCCCAACACGCAGGCGCCCTGCTTCCTCGCGATGCACCGGCTCATCACCTTGCCGCTGCGCATCACGCGCACGCGACAGCGCTGCTTCCGGCGCATCATCACAGGCCAAGGCAATACGCGAGTTGGCCACCACATGCAGCGTTGGCAGGCTCAACTGGCGTTGCTGCAAGGCCTGGTAGCGCGCAACAAAGGCCGAGCCGACCGTACCGGTTCCCAACAACACCAGCCGCGCCTGCGGCTGTTCCAGCGGACGCAGGACCGCGCTCATGCATCCACCGTTTTTTTACAGGTGCCAGCGCTCAGCTGCGCTTCGGCAATCACCTTGGCAGCACGCTCAAGACCGGCCTGCAGGTCGGCGACCAGGTCCTCGCTGGACTCGATACCCACCGACAGGCGCAGCAGGCACTCACTGATGCCGGCCGCTGCACGCGCATCGGCGCTCATTGCAGCGTGGGTCATGGTCGCCGGATGCGCGACCAGACTTTCCACGCCGCCCAGCGACTCGGCCAGGGTGAAGTAATGCAAGCCATCCAGGAAAGCGCGTACCGCTGCATACGGATCTTCACCCTCGCAGGCCGCCAGTTCGAATGACAGCATCGCGCCGAAACCCTTCTGTTGGCGAGCCGCCACCGCGTGGCCCGGGTGCGATTCCAAACCCGGGTAGTACACATTGGACACCGCATCGCTGGCAGCCAGCAGTTCAACCACGGCGCTGGTGTTTTCCTGGTGCACGCGCAGACGTGCATCCAAGGTGCGCAGGCCGCGCAATGTCAGGAAAGCATCGAATGGCGAACCGGTCAGGCCCAACGCATTGGCCCACCACACCAACTGCTGGTGCACTTCGGCATCACGCGCGATCACCGCACCACCGACCACGTCACTGTGACCGTTGACGTACTTGGTGGTCGAATGCAGCACCACGTCGGCACCGAAGGCGATCGGCGTTTGCAAAGCCGGCGACAGGAAGGTGTTGTCGACGACAACCTTGGCACCGGCCTTGTGCGCGGCCTCGATGACGAAGCGCAGGTCGGTGATGCGCAGCAGCGGGTTGGACGGGGTTTCGATCAGCACCAGCTTCGGCGACTGCGCCAGCGCATCGGCCAGCGAGCGCGGATCGGTCAAGTCGGCGGTGATCAGCTCGAAGTGACCCTTCTTGGCCAATGCGTTGAACAGGCGCCAGCTGCCGCCGTAGGCATCATGCGGCACCACCAGATGATCGCCCGGCTCCAGCAAGGCATTCAACACCAGGTTGATCGCGCCCATGCCGGTGGCGGTGATCACCCCGCCAGCGCCACCTTCCAACTCGGCCAATGCTTCGCCAAGCAGGTCACGGGTCGGATTGCCGCTGCGGGTGTAGTCGTACTGGCGCTTGTTGCCGAAGCCATCGAAGCTGAAATTCGACGACAGCACGATTGGCGGCGTCACCGCACCGTAGGCGGTATCGCGGTCGATGCCCGCACGCACAGCGGCGGTGGCCCGGCTGCAGGAGATATCGGAAGTGTGGGACAGGCTCATGCGGTTTCTCCGGGCAGGCGTAGGGCAGTGGCGAGGATCGCGTCAATGCGATCGGTTTCTTTGAGGAAGGCGTCGTGGCCGTAGGGCGAGCGCAGCACACGCAGGCTGCCGCGCTGACCCAGACCTTCGACCAGCGCAACCAGGTCCGACAGCGGCACCAGCCGGTCGCCTTCAACCGCGACCACCAGGGTCGGCACGCTGACGGCAGCCGGATCAACCCGGTGCAGATCGATGGATTCGGACAGGCGCAGGTAGGCGTTGACGCGGGTGCGGGCCACGTACTGCGCGCCGGCGGCGTCGAGGTAATCCTCGGCGGCGACACGCACGCGGCCATTGACGACTTCCGGTGGCGCATCGAAGCGCTCACCAAATTCTTCCGGGGTGCGATAGCTGAGCATGGCGAACTGACGCGCCAGCGCCAGACCGTGGCTCTCCGCACACTGCAGTTGCCCCAGTGCAACCGCACGACGCTGCAGTGCACGCCAGGCCGATGCGTACGGATGCGGGCGATGCGCGCCGCTGACCGCGATCAGCTTGTGCAGGCGGCGCGGATGGCGGATGGAAAGCTGCAGACCGACCAAGGCGCCATAGGAGTAGCCGACGAAGCCGTGCAACTGCTCAATATGCAGTGCATCGAGCAAGGCAGCGATGGCATCGGCCTGATCGGCGGTATCGATGGGCGCATCCAGCTCACCATCGGCGCCGATGAAATCAAATCCAAGCAAGCGACGACACGCCGGATCCAGCGCGCGGCCAGCGCCGACCAGACCTTCGGCCCAGCCCTTTTCGGCGTAGCCCGCATTTGCAGCGAGATGCCGGTGCGCGGAAATACCACCGGCCACCAGCACCACCGGCGCACCCGCCGCGCCGACCAGCTCATAACGCAGGCGCAGCGCACGCTGACCTGCGTGACGCATGCGCAGCTGCACCTCGATCTCGCCACGCACAGTGGCACTGCTGCTGTCGGCACGGTCGATGAGAGCGATGGGGGCAAGCTGGACTGCGGTTGCGGTGGCGAAACTCATGGCGGTATCCGATAAGGAGCGGCCATCGAGCTTTCGCGAAGCTCGTGTTCGCCGTACACGCGGTACGGAACGAACCATCTTTTCGGCAGACACGGAGGCCTCCGCAGGATTTGGCACCAAACGCAGATGCTTGCGCGTCCGCTGGTTGCCCCGGCTTCAAAGGGCCTGTCCCTCTGCCGGTCTCGATGGTGACGCTACATTGCCAGCCCCTTCCCCGACTGTCAATCGCTTTATTCGCATAAAGAGATAGATAAGTTTCCAAGGCAACCAAGCATGCACAATCAGGCCCTGCCCCGAGGACACCCACTGTGCCCCGCACTATTCCTGTACTGCTTTCACTGACGCTGCTAGGCGCCAGCGATGCCGAAACCAATCCAAGCAGCCGCTGGCGCGAAGCCTGGGGGCTCCCCACTGCGTCGACGCCTGCCGTTGCGGCGTCCAGCTCGGACGCCTTCGCCAGCCTGCAGCTGCAGGTCCGTGCAGGTGGACGCAACGCCGTCGCCCGCAACCTGACCGCAGGTCCGGTACAGGTCCGCCTGCACGGCGACAGTCGGGTAGCGGCCGCCACCGTACTGGCCGCAGGAGAGAAGCGCAGCCTGTTATGGCTGGCAGATGATGGCAATCCACTGCGCTTGGCCCTGGACGCGTTTCCTGGCGACCCGGCAGCTCAACCCGAGGATCACCTCTATTTATTACCGCTGCGTAATGCGGCCGTTCGGGTCAGCCAAGCCTTCGCCGGCCACTACAGCCACACCGATGCGCAGAACCTGTACGCGGTGGATTTCCCGGTGCCCGAAGCCACCCCGGTGCTGGCCGCGCGTTCCGGCCGAGTGATGCAGGTGGTCGACAGCCGCGAACAGGGCAGCCTGCTGCGCATCCTGCACAGCGACGGCAGCATGGCCCTGTACGCGCACCTGCAGGCTGGCAGTGCCAATGTCCGCCCCGGGCAGAGCGTGGCTGCCGGGCAGACGATCGCCCTGTCCGGCAATACCGGCCACAGCAGCGGACCGCACCTGCATTTCGTGGTTCAGACCAATAGCGGACTGGCGCTGCGCTCGATTCCGTTCCGCATGGGCAGCGCACGCGGCGAGCTGCAGTTCCCCAGGCAGGTTCCCTGAACAGGCGGCTTCACCTGTAGTGCCGAGCCATGCTCGGCAGGGGTCTCCCGTAGTGCCGAGCCATGCTCGGCAGGAGAGTTCCCGGTAAAGCCTCTGCCGAGCAT
>NZ_JBRRCU010000027.1:0-51094 GCF_056759195.1 Stenotrophomonas sp. STEN083
AAACATCGGGGATCCAAGACGCCCCCGCGCTGTAAAGTGGCGGCACAAGACCCCCCCCCCAAAGCCCGCCCCCGCGCGCCCCCGCGCCCCCCGGGGGGGGGCGCCGCCACCTGCATCGCAGCACCACAACGTATAACCAGGATTCGTACCATGGCCGTCAAGATCGACAAGAAAATCAAGGGTTACTCCGTCGTCACTCCGGACGACAAAGCCCGTGAAGCAGCAGCGGCCAAGGCCCCGGTCACGGTGGCCCAGGACGAATCCCCGATCGACAACATCGTGCATATGCACGAGCGCATCGAGCGCCCGGAAGTGCTGATCGGCAGCACCTACAAGATCAAATCGCCGCTGGTGGAGCACGCCTTCTACGTGACCATCAACGACATCGTGCTCAACCAGGACACCGAGCACGAACTGCGCCGCCCGTTCGAGATCTTCATCAACTCCAAGTCGATGGAGCATTTCCAGTGGATCGTGGCGCTGACCCGCATCATGTCCGCCGTGTTCCGCAAGGGCGGCGACGTCACCTTCATCGTTGACGAAATGAAGGCCGTGTTCGACCCGAAGGGCGGCTACTTCAAGGCCGGCGGCGTGTACATGCCGTCGCTGGTCGCCGAGCTCGGCTCCATCGTCGAAGAGCACATGAAGTCGATCGGCCTGCTGCACGACCCGGAAATGAGCGCCCACCAGCGCGCCCTCATCGCCGAGAAGCGCAAGCAGTTCGAAGAACGCTCAAAAAAAAACAGTGAAGTAAACGCAGCGCCGGCGCAAAGCGCGGCTGTAGCCCCCTCCCTTTCGCAAAGCGAAGGGGAGGGCCGGGGAGGGGTAGCTCTTGATGTTGCTGCTGACTCCGAAGCCAACCCCGAAAGCGCCGACAACGGCAGCTTCCCCGCCGCCGCCACCATGTGCCACAAGTGCAGCACCAAGGCGCTGGTGATCATGGACGGCTGCCAGACTTGCTTGAATTGTGGGTATAGCAAGTGCGGTTGATTTAAGTTCGTGATGATGTGATAAAGGCCCGGCGAGAGTCGGGTCTTTTTTTGGGGGGAGACATGGATCGTTGGAATGATAGGTTCGATAAGGCATTTTCCGGAGCCTCTTGGGATAGGTTCTTGGGTGCCCTTGAGAAGGTAAACGAGAATTACGCGGACAATGACGCCGATGCTATAGAGTTTGCTCGGATAAGAAAGGTAAAAACATACTTCGAGCAATTGGTTGCATCCATAGATCCTCAGTTGATGCCAGGGGCTTCACTTGAGCTTGTTGCGTCAAAGTTGGATAGATGTGCAGATTTGTTGTTGACCTACTATGAGAGCTCGTCGAGTTCGACGCTTGGAATGGTTAATGATGATCTCGATGAAGTTCTCACTCTGCTGCTGCCATATGCGACATTCAAGGTTCAATCAAAAAGCAAGTTAAAGGCGATTGCTAAGGAGTACGCAAGCTCCCTTTTCGAAGATCTTTCGAAGCTTCGTGCAGGGGCACAAGAGCAGGCGCAGAAGGTTGCTCTTGATGTAAAGAATGCGCAAATTGTGGTGGATGATATTACGAAGACTTTAGCGGCGATTAGGGGCGCTGAAGTTGAGGTTCTAAGTGGAGATGAATCGCTTGTTTTGAAGACCCGTACGGCCGCTTTGGAGATAAAGGAGAAGGCTGAGCTTGTCAGTCAAGAGCATGATCGTATATTCGTGCCTGACGTTGAATCTGGCGTATCAATCAAAGACGAGATTGATGGCGTCTTCAGTGATTTAAAGAGCAAGTCGGTTGAGGCGATTCGCGTTGCGGAGAGCGCTGGCTCTACGGTTGAAAAAATAAGTAAGTTTGAATTTTCAATATTTTCGGGAAGCGACGAATCACCTGGTCTTCTGAAAAGACTGGAGAAGTTTGAGAATGATCAAGTAGCGAAGTTCACTGCGCTATCTTTGAGAATCGAAGGTCTCCTGCCTGGTGCGGCAAGTGCGGGTCTTGCTAGCGCCTATCATGCGGCTAGATTGTCTTTTGACAAGCCGATAAGAAATGCATCTTTGCTGTTCTATGGTGCCATCACAGTGCTCGTTGTAGGGTCACTGGTCTATGTTGTGCAAGATGTATCGTGGGGTGCGATAAAATTTGTTCCAGTAGGTGATTGGGAAAGTGTTCTCCGAGGGCTTGTTAATAAGCTCCCGTTCTATGCGCCAGCTGTCTGGCTTGCATATTATGCGAGTAAGAGGCGCAGTGAGGCACAGAGGCTGCAGCAAGAGTATGCGCATAAAGAAGCGCTTGCTATGTCCTTTGATAGCTATAAACAGCAAATCAGTGAGCTGCAGCTAAAAAATGACGAGCTTATGGCTCTGCTTCTGAAAAGCTCCATTGAGGCTATTTCTTACAATGCATCGGCTACATTGGATGCGAACCATGGAGATAAGATGCCGCTGCAGAGCGCTCTGGATACGATTTTGGATCGACTTCCGGTGAAACCTTAATCTACCGCCGGAAATAGCGGTCAGAGAGAAGCAGGGGTCAGAGTCGGGTTTCTCGCTCTGGCCCTTTGTGGTTGTTGGCGACGACGTAGTCTAGGTGTCGACTCCCCGTGAACTAGGTCCATCGACTCTTACGGTCCTGGGTGCGTCGAGTTTTCCCGGGCTACAACGGTGCATTTCTCCGGGGCAAATATTGGATATGATCCAGCGCCGGGCACATCTCCAGATCCTTGGGGAAGGGGCGATGGAGCGCCGGCATTCCATTTCAACCACGGGGGATGTATGCGGCATGTTCTTATCGCGCTGTTCGTAGTTTGTATGTTGCCTGCCTGTGTCAGCACAAAAACTGTAAAAGCCGACATGCCAACGCTGCAGCAGGCGGGGCATCAGACGGTGATCGTCAGCAAGCGGGAGTTGCCATCGTTTGGTGCGGTGACTGCCGGCAAGGCGGGGTTTGGCTTGATCGGTGCTGCCGCCATCATTTCTGCTGGCAATACGATTGTCAGAGAGAACCAGATCGAAGATCCGGCCGTGGCGATTGCCGATGGGCTCAGTCGGGCGCTGGCGGAGAAATTGTCCGTGCCAGTACGCTTGGCGGATGGCCTGCTGGACTCGACCAATCCTGCTGCAATGGCCAAGCAGTACCCCGGCGCGGGTCTGCTGTTGGATGTCCAGACCGTCAACTGGAGCTTTGCGTACTTCCCGGCCGATTGGAACAACTATCGGGTCATCTACAGCGTGAAACTGCGTTTGATCGACACGCGCACGGGCAAGCTTGTGGCCGAGGGCTTCTGCGCGCGGGTCCCGGAGTACAGCGATGATGCACCCAGCCACGAGCAGTTGCTTGGAAACAGCGCCGCCGAGCTCAAGGCGCGCTTGAAGCGTTCTGGTGAGCAATGCCAGGAAGAGCTGAAGTCGCAAACTCTTGGCTTGACCTGATCAAGATTGATCAGCCGCGGCAATCTGATGCCAGGGAGAAAACAGGGGTCGAAAACAGGGGGCAGAGTCGGATTTACACTCTGACCCCTTTCTGCTTTTAATGGAGCCGACAGACGCGTGTTGGCCAAGGCCCTTTGGATCATCCGCAAGAATGATCAGCAGTACAGGACTATCTCCAGATCTCGGTTGTGATGTAGCTGTAGTCTCTGTTGTTGCAGGCCTCTATGGTTGCAGTCCCGTCGTGCATGCCGAGCGACAGCGATCTCGTGCCGCAGGTGACAGCACGAGATGCCCAAAGCCATCTTTGGTGGTGAGCAGATTCGCCCAAGCTGCAGCCAGGAAGAAAGTTGGCGTTCCAAGTGACAATGGAACCACTGACCCCTTCCCACTCCGCGTCCGCATGTACGGCGAATCCACCCGGATCTCCACGATAGACGGAGCCAGGGCCATCCATGACGATGCTCATGGTTGCATCGCAGAAGGCGCGTGAGGCGCTGGCGGAGGATTTGCTGCTGGATCCCGTTGTATTTGGCCGCGGGCCGCTTCCACCGCAGGAAAGCAGCGTTTGTGTCTCCTTGGTAAGAATTGATACCCCGGTGCGGGCTACTTGTCCTCCATATCTGGCGCAGTACTTGTCGAGTTTGGAGAGCGCATCCTTGGATTGGCGGGATGCGTCCAGCTCCAGTTTTCCGTCGGCCTCCACGGTATGTATGAGCTCCACGTAATCACCCGTATACAGGCGATATGTTCGCAATAGAACTGCCGATGTCCTTGTCAATGAGACATCGCGTGAAGTCGACTCCGACACCAGGGTGAAAGAATCCGCGATGTGTCGCTGCCCATGTTGCGCTGCGGATGCTTGGGCAATGGAGAACGCGAGGGCTAATGAAATTCCGATCTTGAAATTCAACCTACTCTCTCCTTGAGCTGCTGATTCGAGTCTTATGAAGGTGTGCTGGTGCGCCCTTGTTAGGTGTATTGAGCAAGCATCCCGAGTCCCGATGGACGCAAGAACGCCACCGGCAAGTTGATGCGCGTCGTCGTCACGCAATGAGACACAGCCGGCTTCCTACTGTGATCGAGGACAGGGGGCGAGAACAGGCGGTACAGTCGGATTCTCGCTCTGATTCCGCTTCATTTCAGTGTAGTGAAAACCTGAAAGCCAGCAAAAACCGGAGTCAAGGTCGGGTTTTGCGACTCGCATCTTCGCTCACAGTTCCAGTGAGTTGAAAGGTGAGTCGAACGGGGTCAGGTTCACTTCCGAGCCGGTAATTTGAACTGTGTATCTGCCCTTTGAGGCGATGCGGCCAAGCCGTAGGGAGTAGTCGCAATGACGATGAAAACCGGGGTCAGAGTCGGATTCGGGAAACAGGGGGCAGCGGGAAACAGGGGTCAGAGTCGGGTTTCCGCTCTGGCCTTTTGAATTGCTGCCAGTGACGTAGTCCGCGTGTCGGACTGAAAAACCGGGGTCAGAGTCGAGTTTCCCGCCCATGCGCTCTGTTCAGTAGAGCGGCCCTGACTCTGCGAGCTGATCGGTGCTGTTCTACAAGGTGCAGGCACGCAGGCAGGCGCTTTTGCGCTCGTAACATGAACGCTTCGCTTTCGAAATCACGCCGGTGGAACATCACCGTGGCACTATTCTCGAGCGACATGATTTGCCGCTGTGAATGGCAAGAAGGAGGTGTCTCAGTTGAGCGGGATGCACGCTCTCTTCTTCTCAGATGAGCGGCAATCTGATCATTGTGTAGTCGCAGGGATGATCAGAACTTGCTGCTCCCAATCGCTGGACAAAGCCATTTCACCGAGCAGCCTGGCTGAAGCGTTGAAGGGCTGCGTGACGTCCTTGAGACCTCCGGTACGCGGTTGCCAATCGTCGCCGGCATTGATCTGCAGCTGCGCCGTACCATTGTTTTCACTTATGCCCCGAAAGGAAGAAATGATGAAGTGCCCCATCTGCACGGACGTGAACTTGACCATGTCGGACCGGCAAGGAATTGAAATCGACTACTGCCCACAATGCCGCGGGGTTTGGCTGGACCGGGGTGAGCTGGACAAGTTGATCGAGCGATCCGTTGCCGACGCGCCACAGGCCCGCCCGCCAGAGCCGCGCAACGTCAGGCCGCCTCAATACGATTCGCGTGACAGTGGCTATTACAAGCACAAGAAAAAGAAAGGTCTGCTCGGCGAGCTTTTCGACTTCTAGCTGGAAAACCGGGGTCAGAGTCGGGTTTCCGCTCTGGCCTTGGTTCGTTAGGTGGTCTTGGGTTTCCCCAGATCAACTGGATCTGCAGCAGAGAGCACGCAGTATCGGGATTAAATCGTAAAGAAATAAGCCGGTCATGGCGTTCAAGTTTTGAACAATACGCATTTAAATCAGTGTATTGCAGTGCCAATTGTCATCTAGTATCGTTTCTTGAATCGTAAAGAAATGAGCGCTGATCATGGCCCGTCCTTCCTCCGTTAGCGTCCTGCAGCTGCTTGATCTGCTTCAGAGCGGCTATCCGGTGCCGGCCGGCGAGTTGGTCGAGAAGCTGGCCGTCTCCCGTCCCGTGCTGTCGCGGTTGGTGGCCGAAGCCGGTGATCAGGTACGCCGTGTTGGCAAGGCACGCGCCACCGCCTACGTGGCTACAGCTCTGGTCCGGCCCAACACGTGGCCGCTTTACCGGATGGGCCCGGATGCCAACATGGAAGAGCTGGGCAGCTTGCACGCGCTGCGTGGAGACGGCTTCCTTTTTGAACCTACGGGTGATCATCCGAACCTCATGCGCCAAGTGGATGGCCAGGCGGGCTACTTTCCGGGCCTGCCCTGGTTTCTGGATGACGTGCGCCCGCAAGGCTTTCTCGGCCGTTCCATGGCCCATCGATTGGGCCGGGCATTGGGTGTGCCGGTGGACCTGAAGAGCTGGCAGTCGCGCGACAACCTGCTCGGCATCCTGCATGGCGGCACCAGTATCGGTGACCTGCTGTTGGGGCAGGCCTCCATCGACCGTGCGCTGCTGGATGTGGATGCGCCACCTGACCGGGTGGACATGGACAGCCGGCAAGAGGTCTACGCCATACGCGCCAGGGAAGCCCTCGATGGCGAGGACGTGGGCTCATCTCCAGGCGGTGAGCAGCCCAAGTTCACTGCCACCGTGGTTACCGCTACTGGTCGTTACGCTGCCTTGGTCAAGTTCGCGCTGCCATCGCAGAGCCCGCTGGGCGCACGTTGGGCGGATCTGCTTACCTGCGAACACCTGGCACTGACCACGCTGCGCGAGGCAGGCTTTCAGGCTGCCCGCACGCAGTTGCTGCGCAGCGACGAGCACCTATTCCTTGAAGTGGAAAGGTTTGATCGCACTGCGGACGTATTGGGCAGGCGCGGCTTCGTTTCGTTGTTGGCGTTGGATGCGGCCTTCACCGGTGAGGGACCGCGCGACTGGGGTCTGGCTGGGGAGCAGCTCAATGGCGAGCGACTGATCAGCCGCGATACCGCCGAGAACATGGCACGGCTGCATTGGTTCGGCAGATTCATCGGTAATACGGACATGCATCTGGGCAACATCGGTTTCGAGCTGATCGACAGCGGTCCGCTTCCCCTGTGCCCGGCTTACGACATGCTGCCGATGTATATGGCTCCATCCGCACAAACCGGAAATATTCGTGCGCTCGCACCGATAAGCGTCCATGCGCCCAGCAGGGCCGGGCAAGCGGCATTCATTGCGTGGGCCGCACAGCTGGCTGTGCAGTTCTGGCAGCAGGTAGCGGAATCAGAGATTGCCCCGGACATTCGGGCCGTGGCGCAGCAGAACATCGACGTCGTCAGCCGCTACGCCCAGCGTTTCGGTAGCTGAAAGAAAACCGGGGTCAGAGTCGGGTTTTGGATGTTGCGTAGTTGGCAATGCGAAGTGCATCCACGCTCATCAACTCAACTTGCGCACCCGTGTGTCCGCAGGTGCCAACAACGCTCCATCAGCACCTTGCAACCGCATCAGCGGAACCGGCTTGCCGGTGCGCTTGTCCAGCAGCTGCGAATGCCGTTCGCCGCGCTGGTAGAGATGTTGTTCGCCCCACTGGCGCAGGGCAACCAGAATGGGGAACAGGCTCTCGCCCTTGGGTGTAAGCACGTACTCCTGATAGGCCGTGCCGTCCGATGCGGCATGCAGCTGCAGGATGTCCGCGTCCACCAGCTTGCGTAGCCGGTCGGTGAGGATGTTGCGGGCGACCCCCAGGCCGCGCTGGAAGTCGCCAAAGCGGCGCACGCCGTCGAATGCGTCGCGCAGGATCAACAGTGACCAGCGGTCGCCGACAAGGTCGAGGCTACGTGCCACCGGGCAAGGGGACTCATTTTCTGGGCTGCGGCGGGACATGGTGGCTCCTGTGGATGCGCTCATTGTAGTTGCATTTTAAAACCACTGTCCGCTAGCATCTATCTGGTTGCTATTTGCAACTGGATTGGGGCCGTCGTGAATTTGCCTTTTGAAAGCTCCCTGGAACACCGCGAGGCCACCACGCAGCTGCCTGGTGATGCGCTGCCGGCAGGTCTGGTATGGCTGTTCGCGATCGCCAGCGGGCTGTGCGTGGCCAATGTGTATTACGCGCAGCCCTTGTTGGACCTGCTGGCGGCATCACTGGGCATCAGCCTGGCCGCTGTCGGCAGCGTGGTGACTGCAACCCAGATTGGTAGCGCCTTGGCCTTGCTGCTGCTGGTGCCACTGGGTGACAGGATGGAGCGGCGCCGCTTGATGCTGGCTCAACTACTGGCCTTGGTGGTTGCGCTGCTGTGGGTGGGCTGGGCGCAATCGCCGTGGCTGTTGTTGGCGGGCATGTTGGCGATTGGTTTGCTTGGCACTGCGATGACGCAGGGGCTGATCGCCTATGCCGCGAGTGTTGCTGGCGACAACGAACGTGGGCGGGTGGTTGGTGCGGCGCAGGCGGGGGTTTTCATTGGCTTGCTGATGGCGCGGGTGGTCGCTGGCGGTGTCGCCGATCTTGGCGGATGGCGTAGCGTCTATGTCGTTTCCGCACTGGTGATGTTGCTGCTGGCAGGCTTCCTCCATCGCAGGCTACCGCGCTTGCCAGCGACCGAGGAGGCAATGCGTTACGTGCAGCTGATTGCTTCCATGGCTCGGCTATTGCGGCAGGATCGGGTGCTGAAGATCCGTGGAGTATTGGCATTGCTGATGTTCGCGGCGTTCAACATCTTCTGGAGTGCGCTGGTGTTGCCGCTGAGTGCGCCGCCCTATGGATACTCGCATACGGCTATTGGTGCATTCGGGCTGGTTGGCGTGATCGGTGCGCTGGGTGCCACTGGCGCGGGCCGATGGGTCGATCGCGGGCGAGGTCAAACCGTCACCGCGATGGCATTGTTTGTGCTGCTGCTGGCGTGGTGGCCGCTGTCGTTGATGCCAGTATCACTGTGGGCACTAGCCGCCGGCATCGTGCTGCTGGATCTGGGCGGGCAGGCGCTGCACGTGAGCAACCAGAGCATGATCCTCCGCGAGCAGTCGCAGGCACATAGCCGACTGGTCGGGCTGTACATGCTGTTCTATGCGATAGGTAGCGGGGCGGGTGCGATTGCCACCACGGCAACCTACGCACGAGCAGGCTGGAGTGGTGTCTGCCTGCTGGGTGCGGTGACCTGTGGCGTTGCGGGAGTGTTCTGGCTTGTTACCCGGCGCTACATGCCTGAGCAGCTGCGGTAGCGAGCAGCATCACCCGATGGCTGGTTGCAGTGGCCCGGTTGCGCGACGCCTACCCGGGCCACAAGAGCGAAGCTTCGGACACAAAGCGGTGTGTTGGACTGAGTGATATGAACCTCAGTTGCCAACGCCGATCTGCTTCATGAAAGCGGCGTTGTCCCAGTACAGGAATTCCTCCGTCATCTGCCCCTGTGCGTTCCAGTGCCCAATGGTGACCATTGGCAGGCGGTACTTCTTGTTGGTGGGTTGGATCACGGTGCCGTCGGCAAGAACCATCGGTTTGCTGAAGGTGCCTTCGATGAAGCCGGCGACTGCCGTCCATTCGGCATTGGCTGAGCCGAAGCGCACCGGGTGCTCGGTGATACGGTTGTCGGGCGCGAAGGTCCACATGAAGTCCAGTTCCTTGATGTGGTCGGGCAAGCCGGTGGTGGTGTGGCCGTCCGGGTAGTGCACGACGATGTCCTTGGCATGGCTCAGGTGCAGGTCATCCCATTGCTGCTTTGTGTAGACGCGGAAATCCAGGTCATCGAAGGTGGCGAGGTTCCTGGCCAGGGCCGACGGCATTCCCTGCACTGCGGGTGTTGCCTCGCCCACCCTGCTGGCAGGCCAGCTATTGGTTGGTGGCTCCGTAGCATGCGCGGCGACAACAGTGGTGAGTGCAACGGAAACTGCGAACGCGATTCGTTTCACGGCATTCATTGAACGACTCCTGCAGGGTGTGTGCTGAGGTAACGACGTTCGTGGTGTTCCAACCACTGCCGCAAAAAGTCGACCGGCCAGGCTGGAAGCAGAGGAAGAATGAGCCGCACCTGGTTTTGAGTGTGTGAAGCGGGCGCGGCGCTGGATTTCGCCTCATCGCCACTTCAAGTATCGGGATGGATGCCAGCCAGCCCCCCATTCAATTTCAGGACCCAGAAGCTACAATCGGCCGATTCCCACTGCGTGACCGGGAACTACATGGATGCAACGAATTGATTACTTGGGGTGGAACATGAAAGTCCGGATTTTTGGAGTGTCGTTGCTTGTGGGCCTGCTGCTGGGTTGCAAGCAGGTGCCGGCAGGTGAAGCGGAAGACATCGCTACTGTAGCTACGGTGCCCGAGTCGCCCGCCAAGGCCGGTGCAGATCCTGCCGGTGAAATCGTGGACACCGAGTCCTCACCTTATGAAGAGGGCGACCCCGAGGGTGATGCCTCGACACAGGCGGCTTTCGATCACGAACCCAGCTGCGAGGAAAACCCGCTGGCGACGCATTTCTTTACCCTTGTGGGTGGCAATACCGTGGACAACTGCGGACGTGCCGATCCCAAGGTGACTGCAGCATTCGATGAGCTGCTGAAAGAGGCTGCACAGGGCGACATCGCCGATCCGCATGTCCCACCGCAGCGCGAACGGCTGCTCAGTGGCCCCAGCGCACCCGGTATGCCAAAGACCCTGGGTAGCGAGACATGGTGGTTCTATACGGCGTGCCAGGCGCATCAGTGCGATACGCAGCAGCTGGCAATGCTCTACCAACCCGATCACGGCAAGATGGTTGGCCGCTTGGTTTCGCGTTGCAAAGTGTGGTGGGTGGGCAGCCCGACAGCCGAGCAGCGTGCGCTTATTGATGAAACCAAGCCGGTGGATCCTGCGCTACTGAATGATGAACCATGCGACGAAGAGATCTGAGTTCGACCGCAACTACCGGAGCGTCGCCCCATGAAGTTGCCATCCATGCTTTTCTTTGTGCTGATACAGGGCGCTGGCAGCGCGCTTGCCGCCGCGCCTGACCCACAGATAGAAGCCGGAAACAACGCTCTGTACTCGGTCGCGTTCTTCCTGCTGTTGTTCATCCTGATTGCTTGGCTGGCAACCCATCTTTCAAGGGGGAAAAAGCCGAAGCAAGCGCCGGCGCTGCCACGTGTTCCGGTGCGGATGCATTGGTATGACGGTACCCAGCTGCCAATCGCTGACTGGGAGCGGATTGGTGAGGACGCGCCGACGCTTATGGATGCCGAGGCCGTGCATATCCATCGCACCTCGGCGGCGAAGGAGTGGCTGGAGGCGCTGAACCATCAGCTTGGCGAGCACTATCGGATCACCGAGTCCACTGACTTCCTGTTGCTTTCAAACCTGATGGATCGGCCTGGCGAGGTCTTCCTCGCCAGCTGCCAGCGCCTGCTGTCGCGTATCAATCGCAGTTTGGGCGAGCTTGCCGTCCCACAGAACCAGGGCAAGCTCGTGGTGATGGTGTTTGCAGACGAGGAGGATTATTACGCCTACGTCTCGCACTACTATCCGGATGGCGGCGAGTACGCGATGTCCTCGGGCATGTTCATCAAGGCGGGATACGGCCACTTCGTGATGCCCTTGGAGATCCTCGATTCGATGGAGCCGGTGATCGCCCATGAGCTAACGCACTGCCTGCTGCAACACCTGCCGATTCCGGCGTGGTTGAACGAGGGCCTGGCAGTGAATACCGAGCACACCTTGTATCCACAGCTGGCCGCACCCGGCGCACAGATGTACTTTCCGCACGAGATCGCTGCGCAACACGCGGCTTACTGGAACGAAGAGAGCATCCAGGCGTTCTGGTCCGGGAAGTCATTCCTGGCTGCGGATGATGGCAACCGGCTCTCCTACGATCTGGCCAAGAAGATCACCGCGCTGGCGGCACGCGATGAGCGTGCATTCCGCAAGTTCGTGGCCGCCGCGCAGATGAGCGACGGCGGTTTGGGAGCGGCGCAGCACCTGGGCTATCCCATCCAGAACCTGCTCGAGGCGGTACTGGGTGAAGGTGAGTGGACACCGCGGCCTGAATCATGGAAACAAGGTGTGGAGCGAGGGCAGTTCTAGCTTGGCTGGGTAACCGGCCAAGCAATCGCACAAGGTGATGCACGCTTTGTAGGAGCGACGTCAGTCGCGAAGCTTGGTACCGTTGCGCGCCCGTGCACCATGCAATTGCATGGACTTGGCGGCCTTTGGATTTCCAGCTTCGCGGCTTACGCCGCTGCCACAGAAAGAGGGCGGATCAGGCTGCGGCGTTGTACGGTGGGTAGTCGATGTAGCCCTTGCTGGTGCCGCCGTAGAACGTGGTCGGATCGGCCTTGGCCAGCGGGTGGCCGTTACGTAGGCGCTCGACCAGATCCGGGTTGCTGATGAACGGTACGCCGAAGCCGGCCATATCGATCAAACCCTCATCGATCAGCGTCTCCGCTGATTCGCGGTCCAGTCCGCCGGCCAGGATCAAGGTAGTTTCCGGGAGCTTGCCGCGGATGGTCTTGAGCAGGTTGTTGAAGCCGGCTTGGCTTGGCGCGCTGCTTGAGTAGCCGGCCTGGTTCATCAGGTGCACGAAGCTCAACCTGCGCTTGCCGATGGCGTCGGCGAGCGCGGTGTAGGTTTCATCGGTCTGCGGGTATGCCGGCATGTCGAAGATGTTGCCGTACGGCGAAAGGCGGATGCCGGTGCGGTCCGCACCGATGCGCGCGACGATGGCGTCGATCACTTCCAGGGTGAAGCGGATGCGGTTCTCCAGCGTGGCGGCCGAGTACTGATCGCTGCGGTCATTGACCAGCGGGTTGAGGAACTGCTCGTGCAGGTAGCCGTTGGCGCCATGGATTTCCACGCCGTCAAAGCCCGCATCAATCGCGTTCTGCGCGGCCTGCGCAAAGTCGTTGACCACGCGCGCGACTTCCTCGGTGCTCAGCTGGCGCGGCGCGGGTGCATCGACCATGCCGGGCTGACCTTCTTCGTTGTAGCCGAAGGCTTTGGCGTTCGCAGGCTGCTTGCTGCTGGCGCTGACCGGCGTGCGGCCGTCGTGCTGGATCGAGGGATGCGACATGCGGCCGACGTGCCACAGCTGGGCGACGATCTTGCCGCCCAGCGCGTGCACCGAGTTGGTGGTCAGGCGCCAGCCTTCGATCTGCTCGGGAGTGTAGATGCCCGGGTTGAAAAGATATCCCTGGCCTTCGCGCGAGATCGGCGTGCCTTCGCTGACGATCAGACCAGCTGTGGCGCGCTGCGCGTAATAGAGTGCAACGCGTTCGTCTGCGATATCGTCCGGCGCGCGCGCGCGGGTCATGGGCGCCATGGCGATACGGTTGGAGAGGGTGGTTCCAGCAAGATTGTACGGTTCGAAAAGCGAAGTCATTTCGGTGTTCCAAGGAAAGCGATAGGGGGAGTGCATGGCCTGATAGCAGCGCATGAGGGCTGCGGCCCTGCAGCTGCCAGGCCGCTGACCCTGAAGACATGGGCATGCGCGCTGCTGCTCACAACGCGCTGAGATGGAAAGCAGAGTTGCGGTTTGCGGAATGTTCCGGATTTCCGACCGCACCTGTTTGGGGATGAAGCGTGGGTTCAGGTCGGACAGTAGGCGGCTAGAGATGAAGCCGATACCTCTTTTTGTAGGAGGGGCGTAAGCCGCGAAGCCGGTGGCCCGGACATCCCCTCATGTCTGTATCTGGTGGTGGTCAGCGCTTTTGGCTTCGCGGCTTACGCCGCTTCTACAAAAGCCGGGCCACTCACAGCCCGGCAGGTTGCAAGCAACCCTCACCCCGCTTTGAGCTAGCATCAGCGCAACCGGGAGCCAGGGACTGCCAAGCATGAAGATCGCCGTAGTGCGCTGTCTGTTGTTGGTCGCGTGGCTGCTGTTGGGCACCACGCCTGCGGTGGCGGCGCCCGGCAAACTGCTGGAGGCGGTTGCCACCGACGGCGCTCCCGCTGGCGCCAAGGCCTGGCGCATCCGCTACGAAACCACCGATGTCGATGGCGATCCCACCCAATCCACCGGCGTGCTGGTTGCGCCTGAGGGGCCAAGCCCGGTTCAAGGGCGCGACATCGTTGCATGGGCGCACGGCACCGTGGGCATTGATTCGACGTGCACGCCGATTCGTACCCTGGACCAGATCCCGGGGCTGGCCGACATGCTGGCCCGGGGTTGGGTGGTGGTCGCCAGTGACTACCCGGGACTCGGTACGCGCGGTCCGCATGCCTATCTGGCGGGGGACGCCGCCGCGGCAGCGGTGCTGGACTCGGTGCGCGCCGCGACGGCGCTGCCAGCCGCTGGTGCCAGCCGCAGCTTCGCGGTCTGGGGGCATTCACAGGGCGGCCATGCGGCGCTGTTCAGCGCGCAACGTGTGCGCAACTATGCGCCGGATCTGCAGTTGCATGGCGTGGTTGCGGTGTCGCCGCCTACCGATCTGGCGGCCAATATGCAGCGTGCCGATGCCACCGTTCGCGGGTTGTTGACCGCGTTTACTGCCAGGAGTTGGTCCAGGGTTTATGGCGTCGATCTATCCACCATCGCCAACAAGACCACGCGTGGGGTGATCGAGCGTGCCACCAGCGGCTGCGAGGGCGACCCGTTCTCGGCGGCGGCGCTGGTGCGCCTGCTGCGCTTGCGCGCGCGCCTCGGCAGTCTGGATCTGAGCGGGCGCGCACCCTGGGATGGCTTGATGGCGCGCAATTCGATCACGGCACTGGCTGCTGGTTCGGCACCGCTGTTACTGGTGCAATCCGATGCAGACGGCCTGGTGGCGACGCCGGTCACTTGGAACTTCTTCGAGCAGACCTGCAAGCGCGGTGCTGCCGTGAACTACCTGCGCCTGTCAGACACTGGCCATGCCACCACGGCGATTGCCTCGTCGGATCGTGCCATCGCCTGGATCGCCGAACGCTTCAGCGGGCAACCGGCTGGCAGCGACTGTGGACTGGCGATGAGCGCCGGCACAGCTGCCAGCGGATAATGCGGACTGCTTGCGGTCAAGAGCTTGTCCTGGCAGCGCGGTATCCCGCTGCGATTCCAATCACGGAGACTTCGTCATGTCGCTGCTGCTCTACGGTCATCCGTTTTCCTCGTATACGCAGAAGGTGCTGATCGCGCTGTACGAGAACGCCATCGCCTTCGAGTTCCGCGAGCTTGGCCCTGGCACGCCAGAGCACATCGGCCAATGGTTGCAGCATTGGCCGCTGGGCAAGTTTCCGCTGCTGCTCGACGGCGAGCGCAGCATCGTCGAAACCAGCATCATCATCGAATACCTGCAGTTGAAGCATGCCGGGCCAGTGCGATTGCTGCCCGAGGATCCGATGCAGGCGCTGGATGTGCGCTTCCGTGACCGCTTCTTCGACCTGCATGTGATGAGCCCGGTGCAGCACGCAGTGAACGGCGCGCTCAGTGGCGATGATGGCAAGCGCGACGAAGCCCGCGCCTTCAGCGCGCAGAAGCTGGAGCTTGCCTACGCCTGGTTGGAAAGCCAGCTGCCGGGCCATCGATGGGGTTGTGGTGAGGCCTTTTCGATGGCCGACTGTGCCGCAGCGCCTGCGTTGTTCTACGCCGATTGGACGCATTGCATCAGCGATGACTACCCGCTGCTGCTGGACTACCGCCAGCGCCTGCTGCAGCGCCCGTCCTTTGCGCGCGCGGTGGATGAGGCACGCGGCTACCGCCATCTGTTTCCCTTGGGGGCGCCTGATCGTGATTGATTCCAAGCACCGAGCTTGGTACTCGCGCTATCCGTGGTCGGTTGTGATCCGCATTGCGGCTTTCGTCACGCCCTTGCTGGCGCTGCTGTTGTACACGCGCATGGCCGTCGCGCATGCGTCTGCTCAACAACATCGCGGTGATACCGGCTTGGGTATCGCCCTGCTGTTGGGCGCTGTTGCATTGCTGATGCTGGTGGGATTCTTGGTGGACGCGGTGTTGCAGCTGGTGCGCCGACGGCACTGGAACTGGATCACCGATGCGCTGATCCTGGGCTTGCTGTTGATGCCCTTCGGCTGGGTGGCATGCAACTGGTTCGGTGTGGATGAATCGCTCGTCTGTCGCGTGCCGATCACCCTGTTTGGCGCCGTACTGGAACTGCTGTCGCTCTGAATCCTGGCAACGCGTGTTGTCAGCCGGCTGGCGGAATCAGGCGCTACCGAGCTTTGCCCAGCGCCCACCTTCACGCAGCGATACCTCGAAGCGTGCCCACTGCCGCAGCTCGGCAGCGGTTGCGTGGCCGATATCGCCAATACCATCGCCTGCCACCACCGCGAACACCAGACGGTCAGCAGAAGGGCCGGAGAGGGCAGGGGTCACCGAAACACGGCGCACACTCCAGGCGTGCCCCAGACGACCATTGCTGTAGCAGCGGCCGGGCTCGATCAGTTCCGGGTGCAAGGCGTCGCGTTCGGCATGCTGTTTGGCGAGTTCCAACAGCTCGGTCAGGTTCTCATCGGTGATATCGACGAAGGAGTTGAGCTGGCCGATGGCGGCGTGGAAATCTTCCTGGGTCAGATCCACATGGCGCTGCGAGGACGGCACGGTCACGGCTTGCTGACGGCGCCGGTGCAGATGCACCGGGTAGCGACGCCATGCGAAGCAGGCGTTGAACACAACTCCGGCCAGCAGGATGGCAGCGACATTGATCGCCACCGGAGTTAGCAGGTACTGGTAGCCCAACGCGTGCACATCGCTACCACCAATCACTGCCGCAAGCGCGGTAGCGCCGCCCGGTGGGTGGATGCAGCGCAGGTAGTGCATCGCGCCCACCGCCAGACCCACCGCCAGCGCGCCGGTCCATGCCTGCTCGGGGAACATCAGCTGGCAGCTGACGCCGATGAAGGCGGACACAAGATGGCCGGCAATCACCGCCCACGGCTGCGACAGGGCGCCATGTGGCACGGCAAACACCAGCACGGCGCTGGCCCCCATCGACGCCAGCAGGATCGCGCCACCGGCATGGTTGAAGCCGCCAGGGAAGCACCAATGGGTGATCTGGTAGACCACGCTGATGCCGATCAGTGCGCCCAGTGCAGAGATCCATTTCTCCCCGTGGCTGGTCTGGTTGCGCTCGATGCTCAACCAGCTGCGCAGGGATTGCAGGGGCTTGGTGTTGGATATCATGGCGGTGGATGGGCTGCGGGGACGCTATTTTGACGGATTTCCCGCTTGCCGCATGAGTCCAGATGAGTTCATTGGTCGTTGGCTGATGTGGATTTGTTTGATCGTTATGCCTTGGCTGCAGGCAATGGAGTGCTGTGGCGTTAGGATGCATTGCCTTCCTTCCCATGTTTGTACTGATGATCTTTGGACCGGTGATCTCGTGGCCATTCCTGCTGCTGGTGTTTGTGCTGCCGTTGGTAGGCGCCGCAGTAGCGATAAGCCTGCTTGTGCAGGCTTGGTACTTCCATAGGCACGGCGATGGCGGCTGGCGTGCATTCTTCAGCTGGAAGGTACGGATAAGCACCGGATTCGTTGTGCTGGTCGCGGCCTGGGTGGGCCTGCTCGGTTACAAACTGGCCCAGTTCAAACGGGAATTCGACATCGAGAGCTGGCAGCGACACAGCCGCGCACAGTTCGTGCTGGAGCGGGATTTCCAGTACGGCGAATTCCTCGTCCCCAAGGGCACGTTGGTCAATCGCTACGACCCTTTCGACAACGGCGATCCGCAACGCGCATTGGGCCTGCGTGGCCTGGACGCGCTGCGGTTCCCGGGTCCGGTACTGTTGGCGGGGCTCTGGGTCGAGGCACTGGAGACAACGCCCGGGCGAATGCGGCTGGCCATCGATCAGCGCATCAGCCCTGTGTATCGCACCGACCCGGATACTGGTGATTGGGTCATCGACCAAACGCGGCCCTTCATTGACTGCAAAGCCGGCGAGAATGTCTGGTTCAACGCGCCGTTGATCGACTACGACATCCAGGCCGAGTTCCTCGTCGGCGAGCCGGACGGTGCGACGGCGCGCTTCAAACCCAGCCAATGGCAGTTCAAGCATTGCGAGAGCGATTGGCTGCCGATGGAGATCAAGCCGGCGTTTGCCGAACCGATGCCGGCGGGGGCGACGCGGCAGGTGTTCCTGGGCGAGGACTGAGCGCTACGGTTTTACGTGGATTTGATGCCGGGACCAGCCTGTCGCCATCGTTGGTTTACGTCAGGTAGGTGAACAATTCCGCATCGCCGCGCAGTTCGCGTGGCCGCATTCGGATAGTCCATGAAACGCTCACGTTCTTCGCTGTACTTCGTTGCATTTGTTGCCCTGACCGCCAGTGCGAGTGCATTGGCCATCGACACCAGCGGCAGCGCCGCCTTGACCAGTGACTATGTCTGGCGCGGTTCCACGCAAAGCCAGGGTGATGCCGCCGTGCAGGCTGGCTTCCGCGTTGCCGGCGATGGTGGTTTCTACGCCTCCGCCTGGGGATCCAGCGTGGAGTTCGCGCCGGAAACACACGCCAGCAGCGAACTGGACTTCGTTGTTGGTTGGAACGGGAAGCTGGCCGATGACTGGGCATTGGATGCCAACCTGCTGCATTACCGCTACCCGGCAACAACCGTCGATCTGAACTGGACTGAGCTGAACACCACGCTGACCTGGAAGGATAACTATTGGCTGTCCATGGGTTGGTCGCCGGAGGCGCTGGGCACCAAGCAGGATGGTCTGTACACCCAGTTGGGCGTGCGGATGCCGCTATCCCCGCAGCTCCGTCTTGAGGCAGCCGCTGGTTGGTACCAGCTGCAGGATGCGGCGGGCGGTGGTTATGCGCACGGGCAGGTCAGCGCGATCTGGGCAGTGGCAGCGCCGATCGAACTGCGGCTGAGTGGGCACGTCACCGACCAGCACGCACGTGATCTCTTTGGCGATCAGGCCGCTGGCACGCGTTGGGAAGCTGCTGTGCAGGCGGCGTTCTGACAGCCCCCAGCTCTGTGAGCGCGCGCCGCTCTTGTAGGAGCGGCGTAAGCCGCGAAGCCAGGGATCATTGGCAGCCAGTTGCTCTGTGATCTGACGGTGTGTGAGCTTCGCGACTGACGTCGCTCCTACGAAATGGCGGTGGTGCCGATCCGTTAGCGGCTTTCGGCTGGTGCATGCGCTTTGGCGCTGCTTCGACCTTGCTTCCTGCAACCGGCGAAGGTCAAAGAGAGATGGACGCAGGCGATAAGCGCGATCACCACGGCAGCTTCGCCGCTGCTGGCCAGGAACGCCATCAGCATAATAATGAAACCAAAGATGGAAAGCGCATCGAACAGCAGGCGATTGAAGCGCCATGCCGCGAGCAGGATCAGCAGATACATCGCCACTGGCAGTGTGGGCGTCCGGACGATGAAGTAGAGAATTTCCATCTCGGGAATGCATGCTTGTTGGGTTGGTCGCGGCGAATTCTGGGTGCTTTGAATGTGCTGGATATGCGCCCAATGTGAAGTGAAATTGAAGTCGTGAATGCCTGCGCTTGGCGTCCACAAAGTGCTGGAAATACGCCACCAGCTGCTGTTAGCTTTCGCCTTACTGCAAACACTGCCAAGGCGAACTTTGACTTCTTCCGAACGAACCAACTGGCCGCGTATAGTGCGCATCGTCCTGCTGCTGGTGGTGCTGGCGTTGGCCGGCAGCTGGCTTTGGCAGCAACCTTTCACTGTGGTCGCCCGCGAAGGTTGGAAGCTTTCACGCCTGCCAGCACCAACTTCGATAGTCGTGCCGGTGCAGGGCATCAAGCCGCGGCAGATCGCTGATACCTTTGGTGCGCCACGCGGACGCGACCGCAAGCACCACGGTGTGGATATCTTCGCCAAACGCGGTACGCCGGTTGTCGCTGCTACCCAGGGCGTGGTGGCTGCAGTGCGCGACAGTGGCCTGGGCGGGCGTCAGGTGTGGGTGATCGGGCCGGCCGGGCAGCGGCACTACTACGCGCATCTGCAGGATTGGGCGCCGGGCCTGGCCTACGGACGCATCGTGCAGGCCGGCGATGTGCTGGGCTTCGTGGGCGATAGCGGCAATGCGCGCGGCACGCCACCGCATCTGCACTACGGCATCTACGGTGGCGATGGCCCCTTTGATCCGCTGCCGCTGATGCATGCAGGCCAGCCGCGCAAGCGGTAAGGTACGCCCCCTGCAAGCCGCCTTCCCGCGGCGTGGTCTGTACTGAACGATGCTGATTGATCAATTCGACCGTGAACACCTGTGGCACCCCTATAGCGCCCTCGGCAGCCCGGTGCCGGTGCTCAAAGTTGCCCGCGCGGATGGCGTGCTGCTGCAGCTGGAAGATGGCACCCAGCTGATCGATGGCATGGCCTCGTGGTGGTGCGCCATTCATGGTTACAACCATCCGCAGCTGAACCAGGCGGTGGTCGACCAGCTGGGCCGCATGTCGCATGTGATGTTCGGCGGGCTTACCCACGAGCCGGCCATCGCGCTGGGCAAGCAGCTGCTGCAGATCGTGCCCGAGGGGCTGGACGCGATTTTCTATGCCGACTCCGGTTCGGTGTCGGTGGAAGTAGCGCTGAAAATGGCGATCCAGTACCAGGTGGCGCGCGGCAAGCCGGGCAAGTGCAATATCGGCACAACGCGTTCGGGCTATCACGGTGATACCTGGAACGCGATGTCGGTATGCGATCCAGTTACCGGCATGCATGGTTTGTTCGGTACGTCACTGCCGACACGACGTTTCGTACCGGCGCCGCAGACACGCTTCGGCAACGAGTGGAACCCCGCCGATATCGCGCCGCTTGCGCAGCTGTTTGCCGAAAGCGCGGATGAGTTGGCCGCCTTCATCATCGAGCCGGTGGTACAGGGAGCGGGTGGCATGCGCTTCTACCATCCGCAGTACCTGCGCGAGCTCGCACGCTTGTGTCGTGATCACGATGTATTGCTGATCTGCGATGAGATCGCCACCGGCTTTGGCCGCAGCGGGCGATTGTTTGCCTGCGAGCATGCTGGCATCAGTCCCGACATCCTGTGCGTTGGCAAGGCATTGACCGGCGGTTACATGACGCTGGCGGCGACGCTGTGCACACGCGAGGTTGCCGACGTGATCGCCAGCGCCGAGCCGGGCGTTTTCATGCACGGGCCGACCTTCATGGCCAATCCGCTGGCCTGCGCGGTGGCGCTGGCCTCGGTGCAGCTGTTGCTGTCGCAGGATTGGCAGGGCAGGGTGGGGGCGATCGAGCGTCGTCTTGAAGAGAGTCTGGCGCCTGCGCGCGCCTTGTCGCAGGTGGCTGATGTGCGCGTGCTTGGGGCGATCGGCGTGATCGAATTGAAGGCATCGCTGCGCCTGGAACGCATCCAGCAGCGGATGCTGGACCACGGTATCTGGATACGGCCGTTCGGTCGGCTGGTCTATGTAATGCCGCCGTTTGTAATCGACGATGCACAGTTGCAACAGCTGTGCGACGCCATGGTCGCGCTGGTGGCCAGCCTGCAGGAAGAGGATATGCGCGCATGAGCGGCAAGATCGTATTTGTCAGTGGCATCGATACCGAGATCGGCAAGACCGTGGTCACCGGCTGGCTGGCGCAGCAATGGGCGGCGCAGGGCGAGAACGTGATCACCCAGAAACTGGTGCAGACCGGCTGCGTAGGTGCGTCGGATGACATCCTGCTGCACCGGCGCATCATGGGCACCGGCTTGTTCGAGGAGGACCGCGACGGCACCACGATGCCGGCCTTGTTTGCCTATCCTGCATCGCCGCATCTGGCGGCGCGTTTGGAGCAGCGGGCGTTGGATCTGACTGCCATCGAGTCCGCGACCGCGCGTTTATGCGAGCGTTATGAGACTGTGCTGGTCGAAGGGGCCGGCGGTTTGATGGTGCCGCTGACCGAGCAGTTGCTGACGATTGATTACGTTGCGGAGAAGAGCTGGCCAGTGTTGCTGGTGACCTCCGGGCGCCTGGGTTCGATCAATCACACCTTGTTGTCGTTGGAGGCGATTGCTGTGCGCGGTATTACTTTGCACGGTGTGGCCTGGAACAGCCGTGATGACAGCAGTAATGAAGTGATCGCTGCTGATAGTCGCGGGTTTATTCGTGATTGGGTGTTGAAGCGGTTCCCGGATGCGATCTGGTATGACGTGCCGAGAATTGATCTGGGCTGATTGGGTTCCTTGGGAAAGGCACCCCTCCCCGACCCTCCCCTGCGCGCTGCGCAAGGGAGGGAGCGGATCATGCAGCGCTGATTGGGGTTCTTGCGAAAGGCACCCCTCCCCAGCCCTCCCCTGCGCGTTGCGCAAGGGAGGGGGCTGATCAGTGCAGCTCTGAGCTGTTGCTTGCGCTCCCTCCCTTTGCCGAAGGCAAGGGGAGGGTTGGGGAGGGGTGCTTCTGCTCCCGCTCCTGCTTCAATCGCAGAAGCCCCTACTTCTTCAACTTGTAAGCCAACACATAATCGCCAGCCTTGGTCCCGGTCGAACCATGACCACCAGCCACCAGCAGCACCATCTGCTCGCCCTGGCTGTTGAGGTAGGTCATCGGTGTGGCCTGGCCACCGGCCGGAATACGCACATCCCACAGCACTTTGCCGCTGGCCAGGTCATAGGCGCGGAAGTTGTCGTCGGTGGCTGCGCTCATGAAGGCCACACCGGTGGCGGTCAGCATCGGTCCGCCAATGCCGGGCACGCCAATGCGGATCGGCAGCGGCACAGGTGAAAGATCACGGATGGTGCCGTTGCGGTGCTGGTAGGCGATCTTGCCGGTGCGCAGATCGGCGGCGGCAACCGTGCCCCACGGCGGGACTTGGCAGGGAACACCAATCGGCGACATGAAGGGCGTCATTTCCACCGCGTAGTCAGCGCCTTTGTTTTCGTTCAAGCCATGCTCGCCCTTGTTCATTGCACGGCCGCTGGTGTCTTGTTTGGGCACCAGCTTGGAGACGAAGGCCAGATAGGTGGGCATGCCGAACATCACCTGCCGCTGCGGGTCTACCGCCACGCTGCCCCAGTTGAAGGTACCGAAGTTGCCCGGATAGATCAGACTGCCCTGCAGTGTTGGCGGTGTGTAGCGACCTTCGTAACGCAGCTGCCGGAACTGGATGCGGCACAGCATCTGGTCGATCAAGCTGGCACCCCACATATCGGCTTCGCGTAGTGGTTTGGGCTCGAAGCTCAACGCGGACGTAGGTTGCGTGGGGGCGGCGAATTGGCCAGGGATATCCACGTACTGCGGTGCGGTGCGTTGGCCGATCGGCAGCAAGGGCTTGCCGTCGCGACGGTCCAGTACGTAGACGTCACCTTGTTTGGTGGGTTGCACCAGCGCTGGTACGCGGCCCTGCGGTAGATCCAGATCCATCAGCACCGGTTGTGCCGGGGTGTCCATGTCCCACAGATCGTGGTGCACGAACTGCTGCACCCAGCGCACCTGACCACTGGCAATGTCCAGGGCCACTACCGAAGAGGCATAGGTTTCTTCGGCCGGGCTGCGGTACATGCCGAGCTGGTCGGGGGTGCGGTTGCCCATCGGGAAGTAGGCCAGGCCCAGTGCTTCATCGGCGCTGGCCACCGACCAGCTGTTCGGCGAGCTGGGCGTGTAGACCTGGTTAGGGTTGTTCGGGTCCAGTGGCGCGGTCTGGGTGGGGTTGCCCGAGTCCCAGTTCCACAGCAGTTGGCCGCTGTGCGCGTCGTAGGCGCGGATCACCCCGGATGGCGAGTTGATCGCATAGTCGTCGTTGACCGCACCGGCGATGATTACCTTGCCACCTGCTATCAGCGGCGGCGAGGTGGAATAGTAGTAACCGGCCTGCTTGAACGGCATGTTGTGCAGCAGGTCGAGCACGCCGTTGTTGCCGAAGTCGCTGCAGTGCTCGCCAGTCTGTGCATCCAGCGCATGCAGCTTGGCATCGGCGCTGGGCAGGAACACGCGGCTGCTGCAGATGGTCGCGTTTGTTGCTGCCGCAGACGGGCTGGTTGCCGGCTCGGTGTAGTACGACAGCCCGCGGCAGGTCTGATGCTGGCGCTGTGGTTCCATGCCGGCACCCGGATCAAACTTCCACAGCACCTTGCCGTTGTCGGCATCCAGCGCGAACGCCAGGCTGTGTGGCGTGCACAGATACAGGGTGTTGCCGATCTTCAGCGGGGTGACTTCGTAGGTGGTCTCGCCCACGTCCTGCGGCAGGCGCACGTCGCCGGTCTGCATCTGCCAGGCCAGCTGCAGCTGGCCGACATTGGCCGGGGTGATCTGTGCCAGCGGCGAGTAGCGTTGGCCGTAGCCACTGCGGCCGTACGCCTGCCATTCGCCGTCCGGCTGCGCGCTGTCGCCCAAGGCTGGGGTGGCGTTGACGATGTCCATCGGCAGGCGGCCATCGATCTCATGCAGATGCCGCGGGATGCCGGCGAAGGCAACCGCCGCCACGCCCAGCGAGGCCAGCAGCACCGGCCAGCCTGCCGGGCCGGTATAGCCGCGTGGGCTGGAACGGCGCGAGGCCGGCAAGGCCATCAGCAGGCCGAGCAGGGCCGGTACGCCCACACGGGTGGCCAGCGGCCACCAGTACAGGCCGGCCTCCCACAGCGACCAGCCCAGCAGCACCAGCAACCAGCCGGCGTACAACCAGGTTGGCCAGCGCCGGTGTCGCCACAGGCCCCAGGCCACCGCCAACAGCAGCAGGCCGCTGAGCAGGTAGAACGGGCTGCCCTGCAGGATGAGCAACCAGCCGCCACCCACCGCCAAGGCCAGCCCGAACAGGCCCGTCAACAACAGGGTCAGAACACGCATGGCGTCCCCACAGCATCCAGAAGTTGCGGCCATGCTGCGCCACGGCATGTCTGCATGGCGTCACGCGCGTTCTTAACATTCCCGCCGTAGAATCGGAGCCTTGTCGACTGGGGACTGAGCATGAGCATTCTGGATTTCATCAAGAAGGAACTGATCGAGATCATCGAGTGGACCGATGACTCGCGTGACACGCTGTCCTACCGCTGGCCGGACGATGACCGCCAGATCAAGAACGGCGCGCAGCTGATCGTGCGCGAGTCGCAGATGGTGCAGTTCGTCGCCGCCGGCCAGTACGCCGATCTGTTCGGCCCGGGCAAGCACACGCTGAGCACCCAGAACATCCCGGTGCTGTCGACCATCCTTGGTTGGAAGTACGGCTTTGAATCGCCGTTCAAGTGCGACGTCTATTACCTCAACACGCGCCTGTTCACTGGCAACAAGTGGGGTACGTCCAATCCGGTGATGATGCGCGACGCCGATTTCGGCGTGGTCCGCCTGCGCGCGTTTGGGACCTACGATTTCCGCATCGTCGACTCGCCCAAGTTCCTCAAGGAAGTGGCGGGTACCGACCAGAATTTCCGCCTGGATGAGTTCGCCGACACCATGCGTTCGCGCATCGTCAGCGTGTTCACCGAGGCCTTGGCCAAGGCCGGCGTGCCGGCACTGGATGTGGCCTCGCGCTACTCCGAGCTGGGCGAGGCCTTGCTGCCGATCATCAACCCGGCGATGACCGACAAGTACGGCATCGAGATCACCAGCTTCATCCTGGAAAACGTGTCGGTGCCGCCGGAAGTGGAGCAGGCCATCGACAAGCGCTCCAGCATGGGTGTGATCGGCAACCTCAACGACTACGTGAAGTACCAGATGGGCCACGGCATGGGCGAGGGCGGCGAAGGTGCCGCCGCCGCTGCGGTGCCGGCACAGATGGCGATGGGCTTCGGCATGGCGCAGGAAATGATGCGCAACATGCAGACCGGCGCACCGGTGGTGCCCGGCGCGGCGGTACCGCCGCCGTTGCCGGCTGCCGGTGATGCCGTCGCGCTGGACGTGCTCACCCCCGAGCAGGCGGCGCAGGCATTGTCTGTATCGGTCGAGGACGTGATGGCCTCGATTGCTGCCGGCGACCTGAAGGCACGTAAGATCGGCAATGCCACGCGCATTGCCCGCTCGGCACTGGAAGAGTTCCTGCGCGGCTGATGAACAACGCAACAGTTGGCAAACATCCCTGCCCGGAATGTGGCGGGGATCTGCAATGGAACGCCAGCAAGCAAGCCCTGGCTTGTCCCTACTGCGGCACCATCGTGCCGCTGTCGGAGGCAGCCGAGGGCATTGGCGACGGCAGTGCCGGCGTGGTCGAGCAGGATCTGCTGGCCGCATTGAAGCGGCTGCAGGACGAGGCGGCGTTGCCGCCGCAGTTGCCGCCGCAGCCGCAGGGCGGCGTGGTTGGCATGCTGCGGAGCATGGCTGCCACCCCGGCCGAGCAACGTGGCTACGGTGCACAGCCGCGCGAGGTGCAATGCCAGAGCTGTCATGCGATCTCGGTGTTCGTCGATGGCAAGGTGGCCGATCGCTGCGAGTTCTGCGGTTCGCCATCAATCATCGACCACGAGTCGCTGGGTGATGCGATCACCCCGCAGAGCGTGCTGCCGTTCAAGATCAGTGATGGCCAGGTGCGTGACATCATCCGCAAGTGGTATGGCACGCGCTGGTTTGCGCCGAGTAAGCTCAAGCGCGCGGCGTTGACCGATACGCTCAAGGGCATGTACCTGCCGTACTGGACGTTCGACGCGCAGGTTGCCGCGCATTGGACTGCCGAGGCCGGTCACTACTACTACGTCACCGTCAGCTACCGCGATTCCAAGGGCAATACGCAGACCCGGCAGGAACAGCGCGTACGCTGGGAACCGGCTTCCGGTTCGCTGCAGCACTTCTTCGACGACGAGCTGGTGCCGGGCACGGTGGGTGTGCATCCGGAACTGCTGGCCAAGATCGGCCAGTTCCCGACCACGACTGACCTGAAGCCGTATACGCCCGAGTTCGTGCGCGGCTGGACGGTTGAGCGTTATCAGGTGGATCTGCGCCAGGCCGCGCAGAAGGGTGAGGCGCAGATGCAGGAGCAGACCCGCTACCTGTGTTCCGAGCGGGTGCCCGGTGACACCCAGCGCAACCTGCAGGTGCAGGCCACGTACAGCAAGCGCACCTTCAAGCACATCCTGGTGCCGGTGTGGCTGGTCAGCTACACCTATGGTTCGCGCAGCTTCCAGGTGCTGGCCAATGGCTACACAGGGCAACTGGCGGGTGAGCGTCCTTACAGCGCCTGGAAGATATTCTTCGCGGTGCTGGCGGGTGTGCTCGCGTTGCTGGTGCTGGTGTACGTGCTGGGGATGGCGCAGTAACGACGCGTTTGTTGCTGTCGTCGTTCACCGAGTCCGGGCTGCAACTGCCGGGCCTTCTGGCTTCTGGTTTTTTGTAGGAGCGGCGTAAGCCGCGAAGCAGGCACATCATCAGTTGGCACGGATGCTGGTTGCTCCAGCGCTATCAGCTTCGCGGCTTACGCCGCTCCTACAAAAGCGCAGCGATCACACTCGACCATTCCGGCAAGTCTCATGTGTTCGACAAGCTGCCGCGCTTACCCGCGTTGCGGAGCTGCACCGCAGGCCTAATCGCCCAGATGCAGCACCGGCATGAAGCCGCCATACACCAGTCGCTTGCCGTCGAATGGCATCGGATTGGTGGCCGGGTCCATGCGCGGGTCCTCCATCATTTTCTGCATGCCGGCATCGCGGGTAGCCTTGTCCGGCCACTCTATCCATGAGAACACCACCGCTTCATCGTCCTTGGCCTGCACCGCGCGGTAGAAGTCGGTCAGCGTTCCGCGTGGCACATCGTCGGACCAGCATTCGGTCACGCGCAAGGCACCGAACTCGATGAACAGGGCATCGGCGATATGGGCGTGTTCGATGAATCTGGCTTTGTTGGCCAGCGGCACGGCGGCCAGGAAACCATCTACGTAAGACATGCTGAGCCTCGCAGGGTGAGCGGCGTGGGGCCGCCTTCGGTGAAACAGCGGTAATGCGCAACCTCAATTGTGCGCCGGGCAATGTTTCGGACTTGCAAAAACTCCGTTGCGAACCGCCCCGGCATGCGGCGCAAGCGTGGTTCTGTGGCCTGGCGCACAACTGATCGGCGACGGACCGCCCGCGGCATTGATATTGATCAGGGTCGGCTTGCGTCGGCTTGTCGACAATGGCCTTGCTTCGGGTAAGGCAGGGAACATGAACGGGCTTGGCAGAATGGTGTTGCGGGCTACGCTGGATGGCGTTTCCAGCCGAAGATGCAGGCGTCGCGCTGAAGCGGGCAGGGTGGCAACAGAGTGTTCAATGAATGCCCATCGCTGCCGTTATGGGGAGACGGCTCGTTCAATGGCGGCGTTGGCAAGCTGCCGCGCGCGGCTGAAGGCATCCTTCGTTGATCAGATCGCGCCATTGCTTTTGCGCCAGCAGCCGCCGTGAGCGCGTAGGTGTTGGGCGAACCGGCTGCGTCAGGCGAGGTTGTCTGCTGCCCCGCCAGCCACGCATGAACGCCACAGGTCAATGACATACCCAAAAGATCGCATACCGCCAGCGTTGGCTGGCACCAGGAGAGTAGTGATGCAATTTGTTTCCCGTAATGCACTGGCCGCCGCGCTGGCTGCGCTGTGCCTGCCGGCGGTGGCCTGGGCGCAGGACGCCGCGCCGGCCACCAAGGTGTCGGCGCAGATATTCATCAACGCCAGCCAGCTGGATCGTGATGGCGTGGTTACTGACGATGAAGGCCTGGCGCTGGATCTGAAGCGCACCTTCATCACCGTTGATCATCGTTTCAATCAGCATTGGACGGCGCAGGTCACTACTGATGTGCAGTGGCTGCGCAACAGCGATCCGACCGATGTGTGGCTGCGCCATGCCTACCTGCAGCGCAGTTTCGGCAAGGGCAACTGGCTGCGGCTGGGCAATGCACCGCTGCCGTGGATCCAGCAGGAGTCGGCGCGTGATGGTTATCGCTATGTCGATGGTGCCTTGATCACCCGCAGCAAGATGGGCAACGCGGCCGATTACGGTGTGCATGGCCAGTACACCCATGGTGCCTTCACCTATGCCGCCTCGGTGGTCACCGGTGGCGGTTACCAGAAGCCGCGCCTGGGCAATGGCCCGGACGTCGAGGCGCGGGTGGGTTGGGCACCGGCCAAGGGCGTTGAGCTGGCCCTGGGCGGCTATCGCGGCACCCGTGCGCTGGATGCGGGTGACATGCCGCGGCAGCACACCGCGCAGCGCTGGAATGCGATGGCCAGCTGGGTAGGCGAGCGTGGCCGGATCGGCGCGCAGTTCTTCCGAGCGGAGAATTGGACCCGGGTGGTCAAGCCGGGCAGCGATGACCAGCGTGGCTGGTCGATGTGGGGCAGCTACCAGCTGAGCCCGAAATACGCGCTGCTCACCCGGCATGAAGAAACCCGGATGAGCCTGGACATCGATCCGCGCACTCGCGAGCGGTATCACTTGATCGGCGTGGAGTGGAAGCCGAACAAGTACCTGCGTCTGGCGGCGGTGGCCAAGCAGTTGAAGCAGGAAACGGCGACAAAATCGCTGGAAAGCCATGAAGCCGGCTTGTGGGCGCAGATAGCGTTCTAAGCGTGAAGCGCTGAGCCTGGCTTTGCTCCTCCCCTTTGGCGTAGCCAAGGGGGAGGCTGGGAGGGGGTTGGCTTTTGCCTGGGGCTTTGCGGTTGCTGCGAAGAGCCCCCCTCCCCAGCCCTCCCCTTCGCTGCGCGAAAGGGAGGGGGGCTTGGTGGCTTATTCGCCCTGGTACTGCTTCTCTTCCACCAGCGCCGAACCGGCAACACGGTTGATCTCGTTCTTGACCACGATGCGCTCGCCATTGGTGCCGTACACGCCGCGCGCCAAGGTGATGAATTCCGCGCCGAAATCCTGTGCGGCTTCTTTCTCACGCAGGTGGTCCTGGATTTCCCACATGCGCTCGTTGATGGCCTTGAGCTGGTCCTTGAGCGCGGTCAGCGACGGGCGCGCTTCCTGCTGCGACAGCCACAGCGGCCACAGGCCCTGCAGCTCGGTGCGCACGTTGGCCAGCTTGGCGGTATCGGTGATGCGCTCGGCCTTGATTTCGAGGATGGTGATCTTGTCGATCAGTTCGCCAATCGATACCGGGGTGAGTAGGGTCTGCACGTTGGGGCCGCCGTTGATTCCTGTAATGGCGGCAATGATAGCGCTCTGCCAAAGGTTGCCAATGAACCGGTATTGGCGTCCAGGCAGCGGCGATGCGCACAATGCGGGCCCATCCCGATCAGGACTTGCCGATGCTGCTGCGTTCTTTCGCCACTGCTGTATTGATGCTGGGTGCTGCCAGCGCGCACGGCGCCGAGGGCCTGCAGGGCGCCTGGCAGCTGCAGTCCGGGGAGTTCATCAACCCGGAAGGAAAGGTCGTGGATTACGCCAGCCAGAAGCTGGCCGGCACCAAGATACTGGCCGATGGCCGTTTTGCCTTCACCACCACCAGCGATGGCAAGTTCTGGGCCGGCGGCTCGGGCACCTATCGCAGCGCGGACGGGCAGTATGTGGAAACGCCGTTGATGGCGTCGTATCCGCTGGAAAACGGCGGCAGCTACAGCTTCCGCTACACCCTGGAAGGCGATGTGTGGACGCTGGAGCGCTGGGACGGCGAGCGCCGGGTTGAGCGCGAAGTGTGGAAACGCGCGCGCTGAGAGGGTTTTGGAGCTGATGGTCTTGTGGGAGCGGCGTAAGCCGCGAAGCCGATGGTCCATGGCGATCCGGCGATTCCATGCGCCGGAAGTCCATCAGCTTCGCGGTTTACACCGCTCCCACAAACCACAAATCATGAACGCGGTGCTTACTGCGCCGGGAAGCCCGCTTCCGCCAGCACCTTGGTGAAGCTTTCCACCGGCTGGCTGGACTCGATCTTCACGTTCCTGCCGGGCAGGTCGATGTCGACCGTGGCGGCCGGGTCCACATCCTTGATGGCGGCCGTCACGCTGCGTGCGCAGCCGCCGCAGGTCATACCTTCGATATGCAATTTCATGGGGTTTCTCCGTTGGGGTGCGGTGAGCTTGCAGCTTGCCATCATGGCAAGGTCAAGCGATAAAGAGCGCTTGACCCTCCCATCGTTGGAAGCTTTAAGGTGCCTCCAACAATAGAAATGGAGACGTGCCGATGAGCAGCATCGCCAGTCCGGGCAAGCAGAGCGCCGGTGCCACCACCGAAGATCTGATGATCGAAGGCATGACCTGCGCCTCCTGCGTGGGCCGGGTCGAGCGTGCGCTCAAGGCCATCCCCGGGGTCAGCCAGGCCAGCGTCAATCTGGCCACTGAACGTGCCAGCGTGCAGACCGACGGCAGCGTACCGCGCGAGGCGCTGGTGCAGGCCATCCACAAGGCCGGCTACGAGGTTGCCGCCCCCGCCGCGCAGGAATTGCTGATCGAAGGCATGACCTGCGCGTCCTGCGTTGGCCGCGTCGAGCGCGCGCTGAAGGCGGTGCCCGGCGTGCAGTCGGCCAGCGTCAATCTGGCCACCGAGCGTGCCAGCGTGCAGGGCAGTGCCGATCCGGCCGCGTTGTTGGCGGCCGTCGAGAAAGCCGGTTATACGGCCAGCGTTATCGGCAGCGCCGGCAGCAACGAGGATCAGCAAGCGCAACGGCATGCCGACGACCTGCGTGTGCTCAAGCGTGACCTGTGGATAGCGGCAGCGCTGAGCCTGCCGGTATTCCTGCTGGAAATGGGTGGGCACCTGATCCCGGCCTTCCATCACTTCATCGCCGGCACGCTGGGCACCCAGAACAGCTGGCTGCTGCAGTTCGTGCTGGCCACGCTGGTGCTGGTGTTCCCGGGGCGCCGTTTCTACCAGAAGGGCATCCCGGCCCTGCTGCGCGGCGGACCTGACATGAACTCGCTGGTCGCGGTAGGTACGTTGGCGGCCTATGGTTACTCGCTGGTGGCGACCTTCCTGCCCAGAGTGCTGCCGCCCGGCACCGTCAACGTCTATTACGAAGCCGCCGCGGTCATCGTCACCTTGATCCTGCTCGGCCGCATGTTGGAGGCCAAGGCCAAGGGCCGCACTTCCGAGGCGATCAAGCGCCTGCTCAAGCTGCAGGCGAAGACGGCGCGTGTGCGTCGCGATGGCAGCGTGGTTGAGTTGCCGCTGGAACAGATCGCCAGTGGCGATGTGATCGAAGTGCGTCCGGGTGAACGCATCGCGGTGGATGGCGAGGTTGTCGACGGCGACAGCTATGTCGATGAATCGATGATCAGCGGCGAGCCGGTGCCGGTGCAGAAAGCGCCGGGCAGCAACGTCATTGGCGGCACCGTCAACCAGACCGGTGCGCTCGGTGTGCGTGCCACCGCCGTCGGCGGGGCAACGGTGCTGGCGCAGATCATTCGTCTGGTGGAACAGGCGCAGAGCGCCAAGTTGCCGATCCAGGCGTTGGTTGATCGCATCACCCTGGTGTTCGTGCCTATCGTGATGGGCCTGGCCTTGCTGACCTTCGCGGTATGGCTGATCTTCGGCCCGGATCCGGCGCTGACCTTCGGCCTGGTCAACGCGGTGGCGGTGCTGATCATTGCCTGCCCGTGTGCGATGGGCTTGGCGACACCGACCTCGATCATGGTTGGCACCGGCCGTGGCGCCGAGCTGGGCGTGCTGTTCCGCAAGGGCGAGGCGCTGCAACTGTTGAAGGAAGCGCAGGTAGTGGCGGTGGACAAGACCGGCACGCTGACCGAAGGCCGTCCGCTGTTGACTGACCTGAAGCTGGCCGAGGGCTTCCAGCGCAACGATGTGCTGGCACGCGTGGCGGCAGTGGAAGATCGCTCGGAGCATCCGATCGCCCGCGCCATCGTCACCGCTGCGCAGCAGGAAAACCTGCAGTTGCCGGCCGTGGACGCATTCGAATCGGTGACCGGCTACGGCGTGCGTGCGACTGTGGACGGCGTGCGTGTGGAAGTTGGCGCTGATCGCTTCATGCAGAAGCTCGGCTTGGATGTGGCGGCATTCGCTGCCGAGGCACAGCGTCTGGGCGAAGAAGGCAAGAGCCCGCTGTACGCGGCGCTGGATGGCCGCCTTGCGGCGATCATCGCGGTCTCCGATCCGATCAAGTCCGATACCCGCGCCGCCATCGCCAGCCTGCATGCCTTGGGTCTGAAGGTGGCGATGATTACCGGCGACAACCGTCGCACCGCTGAAGCCATCGCGCGCCAGCTCGGGATCGACGAAGTGGTTGCCGAGGTGCTGCCGGAAGGCAAGGTCGACGCGGTACGTCGGCTCAAGGCCGAGCACGGTCGGCTGGCCTATGTAGGCGATGGCATCAACGACGCGCCGGCCTTGGCCGAAGCCGATGTCGGCCTGGCGATTGGCACCGGCACCGATGTGGCGATTGAAGCGGCCGACGTGGTGCTGATGTCCGGCAGCCTGCAGGGCGTGCCCAACGCCATCGCGCTGAGCAAGGCGACGATGGGCAATATCCGCCAGAACCTGTTCTGGGCCTTCGTCTACAACGCCGCCTTGATTCCGGTCGCGGCCGGCGTGTTGTATCCGGTCTGGGGCATCCTGCTGTCGCCGGTGTTTGCGGCCGGTGCGATGGCCTTGTCATCGGTGTTCGTACTCGGCAACGCGCTGCGTCTGAAGCGCTTCCGCGCCCCGCAGATCGAAGCCTGAGGAGTGATGACGATGGAGGAAGGCATGAACATCGGCCAGGCCGCCAAGGCCTCCGGCATCTCCGCCAAGATGATCCGCTACTACGAGGACATCGGCCTGATCGGGCCGGTGGCACGTACCGACGCGGGTTATCGCCTGTACGCACCGCGTGACATCCACACGCTGGGCTTCATCAAGCGCTCGCGTGACATGGGTTTCAGCGTGGAGCGTATCGGCGAACTGCTGGAGCTGTGGCGCGACCGTTCGCGCCACAGCGGCGACGTCAAGCGCATGGCGCTGGAGCATGTGCAGATACTGCAGCAGCGCATCGCCGAGTTGCAGGGCATGGTGCAGACCGTGCAGGCACTGGCCAATTGCTGTGCCGGTGATGACCGCCCGGATTGCCCGATCCTGCGTGATATCGAGACCGGCGTGCCGCTGCACGGCGAAGCATTGCCGACCACGTTTGGTGGCATCAGTGCAGGAAAACGCTCGCGCTGATTGCAGCGTGAATTTGCATAAATGAACAAAATGCGAGGTGCGCGCGCTGCGCGCGTGCCAGAAACAGGCTGAATAAAAGCCAAAAATCGCTGTTTTATTGCGTGGCTTGTTTCAGGGTTTGTTGGGGCGTCTAACGGAAAACTTACATCCGGACGCAGACAGCTGTTTGCTGTCGTGCCATCAAGCTCAGTAATGCAGAGGTAGTACCCCCATGAAGACTTCGTTGATTGCCCTGGCGCTGGTTGCCGCCCTTCCGTTCGCCGCTTCGGCTGCTGACGGCCTGTCCTACAACTATGCAGAAGCCGACTACGCCAAGACCTCGGCCGACGGCAAGGCTGAAGGCTGGGGCGTAAAGGGTTCCTACGGGTTCCTGCCGAACTTCCACGCTTTCGGCGAATACACCCGTCAGGAAATCTCGCACACCAACCTTGATATCGAGCAGTGGCGCGTTGGCGCCGGCTTCAACAAGGAAATCGCGCCGAGCACCGATTTCGTTGCCCGCGTTGCCTATGAAAAGTTCGATCCGAAGTTCGTCGACCTGGACTTCAACGGCTACAGCGCTGAAGCCGGTATCCGCACCGCATTCGGCAAGCACGCCGAGGTGTATGCCATGGCTGGCTACGAAGACTTCAGCAAGAAGCACGGCGTCAACCCGGATGGCGACTTCTACGGCCGTCTTGGTGGCCAGGTGAAGTTGAACCAGAACTGGGGCATCAATGGCGACATCAAGATGACCGGTGACGGCGACAAGCAGTGGACCGTTGGTCCGCGCTTCAGCTGGTAAGACGTACTGACGCCTTGGCGTCATGCTGCGAAGAAAGGCCCGGCTATGCCGGGCTTTTCTTTTGGGCTGGTTTTGGGTTTTGGGTTTCTAGCTAAAAGCTTCCCCTCACCCCAACCCCTCTCCCGCACGCGGGAGAGGGGCTAGTGCACTGCGAGCGCGAGCAATACGAGCCCCTCTCCCGTTTACGGGAGAGGGGTTGGGGTGAGGGGAAGCTTCTAGCAAGCAGATCCAAAACAGCATGTAACACCACTGCAACCAAACTGCAGCAAAGTGCGCCTCAACCGGCATCGGCCGGAAGGACCCTGCGAATGAAGACCCGCCTGCTGCTTGCCGCGATGCTGTTGTCGACCACCCCACTGGCCTGGAGCCAGCAGCGCGACTACCTGCCGCTGGAGCAGCGCCTGAGCGCCGAACAGCTGCAGCAGGTCGGCTTGAGTGCGCAGCAGCTGCAGCTGCTCAATCGCATGCTCAGCGAAGCAGCGCCATCACCGGCACCAGTGGCCGCTGCCACGCCCACGCCGGCCCCCATGCAGATTGGCCTGGAAGAAGGGCCGGTGTACAGCAGCGTGCAGGGAACGGTGGAGGGCTGGGAGCCGGGTACGGTGTTTGTGCTGGCCAATGGCCAGCAATGGAGGGTGCTCAAAGGCCAGATGCGCCTGCGTACCGCCTTGCAGTCACCGGAAATCGAAGTGATCCCGGGCATCGCCGGGCGCTGGTTCCTGCAGGTGGACGAAGACCTGCCGAAAGCGCGGGTTTACCGGATTCTGTAAACGGTCAGACTGATTCGGGTCTCGTGGCTCTTGCAGCTCTTGTGGGAGCGGCATCAGCCGCGAAGCCACAGTTATTGCCGAGGCAGCGGTCAACGCCATACCGCCCGAAGAGACTCTCCGGCGCAGATGCATTGTCAGCTTCGCGGCTTACGCCGCTCCCACAAGGGAGCTGTCGCTCCCACATCCCTTAGTCGTTTTACGCCGGACGCACGCGCTGGGTCAGGCCCTTGAGGAAATTGCGCAGGGCCTGGTCGCCGCATTCGCGGTAATTCTTGTGGTCTGGCTGGCGGAACAGGGCCGACAGCTCCGGCTTGGACATCGGGAAGCCAGCGGCCTCGAAGATCGCATGCATGTCCATATCCTTCAGCTCGAAGGCCACACGCAGCTTCTTCAGCACGATGTTGTTGGTGATGCGCTTTTCCGGCGGACGCTGCGGCTGCGATTCGTCGCGGCCACGGTAGTGGTAGATCAGGCCGTCCAGGAAGCGCGCCAGCACCGCGTCCGGGCAGGCTTCGAACAACGGCTCGTCGTCCTTGCGCAGGAAATCGTGCACCTGTGCAGCATCCACTTCAAAGCTGGAATCGGCCAGGTGAATGGTGTCCACCACCATGCTGTCGCTGAGGTCGAGCATGTAGCGGATGCTGCGCAGTACGTCGTTGTTGATCATTGCCACTCCGGAACCACCGCGGCGGAGATGCCGGCGGGGGCATAGTGTAACGCCGCACCGGCGGGGCCCCAGCCTACAATCGGGGCTGGTTCAGCAAAGTCCGCCCGCATGCACCCTCATCACGCCCCTGTTTCCGCGCCGCCCATCTGGGCCCGGTCTGCCGCACTGTCGTTGGCGGGTCGGCAATGAGCTCACGTGCGATCCTGCACCTGTGCCTGCATGTGGCGGTGCCGGCCTTGCTGGCCTGGTTGTTCTGGCGACCGCAGTTCGGCAAGGCCTGGTTGTTGCTGCTGCTGGGCTGGGTGATCGACCTGGACCACCTGCTGGCCGACCCGATCTACGCCCCCAACCGCTGCAGCATTGGCTTCCATCCGTTGCATACCGCGCCGGCCATCGTGCTCTATGCGGGGTTGACCCTGCCCAAACGCACCCGCCTGTTCGGCATCGGCTTGTTGGTGCATATCGCGCTGGATGCGCTGGATTGCCTGTGGATGCACGCCGGCCGCTAAGCGGTGGGGCGGGCTTATCAGCCGCCGATAAGTGGTGCGCGGCACGGCTTGCCAGCCGCTAATTGGCGGCGTTCGGGCGGCTTACCAGCCGCCCCAGGGACCGGGGCCAAAGCCCGGGCCGCGGCCATAGGGGCCGTAGCCATAGGGACCAGCGCCCTCGCTCTTGCTCATATGGATGTTCAGGTTCACCCGGCGGCTCTCGCCCTCGTCGGTGTTGTAGTTCTTGCCCAGGTTCAGGTCCACGGCCTGCCAATTGCTGTTGCCGTAGGCCTTGGAATAGCCGATGCCGGCGCTGACCGCGCCGTGTACCTGCAGTTTGTCGTCCATCACCTGGGCACCGGGGCTGTCCTTCTTCTCCAGCCCGCGACCGCTGTGGTCGCCGTAATAGGTACCTGGCGCATCGCCCTTGTAGGTTTCGCCCAGGTAACGCATCGGAGCCTGCGGCACGCTCAGGTCCAGCCCACCGGTTGTACTGCCAGCATCATCCTGCGCCATGGCAACGACGGGGGCCAACAGCAGGACGGCGATCAGGGATGTGCGGATCATGTTGCAGGTGCTCCGGTACAGGGGCCGCACCATGATGGTGAGGCAACTTGGAAGCTACCAGAAAAGGCTTGAACAATGGCTGTCGATCCCCGTCAGCGCAGGGGAACCTCTCAGCCCAGTCGTTGGAAGCCGAACAGTCGTGCCAGCGGGTGCCTGCGGCCTTCGATGGTAGCCTGTACCAGGCCGGCGCCGAGCATCGAATAGGTGATGCCATTGCCACCATAAGCCATGGCGAAATGCACGCGCGGGCCCCACTGGGGATGCGGGCCGAAGAACGGCAGGCCATCTTCGGTTTCGGCAAAAGTGCCGGCCCAGGCGAACGCAGGCTGGATGGAAAGTTGCGGAAACAAACGTCCAAATTTGGCTGCAAGGCGGCGCGCCTTGCGGTCCACCAGCGCGTCACGACGTGGCGGCAGGTCGACCGTGTCGTCCTCGCCACCTACCAGCAAGCGGTCGTCCGCGGTGCAGCGCAGGTAGAGATACGGGCGGGCGGTTTCCCAGATCAAAGTGTCACGCAGCGGCCCGAGCACCGCCGGCGGCAATGGGTCGGTGACAAAGGCATAGCTGCTGCGGTTGCGTGCCACGCGCTGTTTCAGCCAGTCCTGCGCGGCGTAGCCAGCGGCAACCACCAGATGTTGGCAGCTGATGCGCAGATCATCGGTGGTGCGTAGTTCTACCCGCTGGCTGCCGGCCTCCACTGCTGCAACGCTGCTGCGGTCATACACCTGCGCGCCTTGAGCCAGCAGCCGGGTCAGGAGCCGGTGCGTCATGCGATAGGGATCCATGCGCGCGGCCGGAGTACTGCGGATAGCGCCAGGGGCGGCAAACCCGTATTCGTCGGCAACACCTTCGGCATCCAGCCAATCCACTGCGAAACCGTGCTGGCTGCGCAGTTCGTATTCCTCCAGCAGCGGCCGCAGGTGTCGCCGTCGGCTGGCGTAATACAGGCTCTGTGCGCTCTGGAAATCTACCCCGCGGACCTGTTCGGCCAGCGCCTTCAGTTTGTCGATGGCCTGCGCGCAGCTGCGGTAGGCCAACAGTGCGGCATCGATGCCATGACGCACGGCCAGCTCGCGCAATGGCGTGTCGATCTCGTACTGCAGCAGGGCAGTGCTGGCGGCGGTGGAGCCCCAGCCGATGTCACGCTGCTCGATGACGGCGACATCATGGCCGTGGCCGACCAGTTGGTCGGCGATCAAGGCGGCAGTGATGCCGCCGCCAATCACCGCCACCTCGCAGCGCAGATCCCGCTGCAAGGCAGGGAAGGCATGCATCAAACCGTTCTTGATGGCCCAGAACGGGTAGCCGCTTTTCAGGTCCATGCACAGCTCCGATCGTCAACGGGGCGGTAGCTCAACCGGCGGTCGGGTGGCCGGTATGCGGGGTATGGATCAGCGGTCCTGTATCAAAGCCCTGCTGCTGTGCGTATGCGATGTAGTGATCGCGGGTGGTTGCATCCATCTGCGGCAGGCGCGCGAGTAACCACAGGTACTTGCGGTCGGGGCTGCCGACCAGTGCGGTGGTATAGGCCGAGTCCAGCTGCATGATCCAGTAGTCGCCCTTGGTGAAGGGGATCCAGCGCAGGCCTTCCGGCAGGAAGCTGACTTCCAGTTTGCTGTTGCTGTCATCGACCGCGGTTGCCTGGCCGATCGATTCTTCCAGGCTGCCGTTGTGCAGGCAGCGGTTCTGCACGCGCACGCTGCCATCGTCGTTGAGCGAATAGTGGGCACTGATATCGGTGGCATCCTCGGGCTCGTGGCGCATCGGCAGGCGCGCTACTTCATACCAGGTGCCGAGATAGCGCTGCAGGTCCACGTGCGGAACAGTTGCCAGGGAGGAGTGTTGTGTCATGGTTGCCCTCTTCGGCGATGGCGCGGTTGCTGCGCCGGGGCCACAGCTATAGGCCACTGCCAGTTAAGGGACTGTGCCGGGCGGGTTGATTTGCCATTCACTGAATCGTTGCCATCAGCGGCGGTGTTTCTTCGCGCCGGGAAAACATGGCTGCGCTAGGCTGGCGGCATCCGAAAAACAGGAGTTCTCCATGTTTGTCGTGATCCTGCTCAAGGGGCAGAGCCGCTATGCGCGCGAGCGCTGGGAGCAGTTGCCGGAAGTGGTCGAGTACGAGGGGCAAGGTTTCTGCCTGCGTGCCGGACCACGCCAGCCGCAGCCCACCTCACAGGTGTGGGAGCCGGTGGCGATCTACGCGCCGGGCGAGTTGACCGAGGACGAGTTCCAGGAAATCTATGAGCTCAACCGCCACCACATCGTCGAGCTGTCGCTCGAGTACTGAGGAATCGGCACGGTTTTGCAGGATGTGAACGCGCACTGACATATAGTTCCCGGCAGGCGCGGTGGTCCGCGCGATCCGGTGTCCTGCCTTGCTTGCCCAACGCTTTCTGCATCCCTTGCGCGCGCTGTTGTTTGTCCTGCTGGTTGGCCTGGCTGCCGGCAATGTGGCTTGGGCCGCGCCCGATGCTGCGGCGGCTGACAGCAGCCCGCAGACCCGTATCGAACAGGCCTCGCGCACCGTCGCGGCGGTCAAGCGCGCGGTCACCGATGCCGATGCGCCGGAAACCCTGAAAACCCTGGCCGAGCGTGCCAGCCAGGCGCAGCGCGAGGCCGAGGGCAGTGTCGCCGCGCTGCAGCCGGAGCTGGCCCAGCTCGATGCCCGCATCGAACAGCTTGGCCCGGCGCCGGAGGGCGGCGAAGACGCCGGTATCGCCCGCCAACGCAAACTGCTCGATCAGCAGCGCAGTCAGATCGATGCCGACATCAAGCGCGGCAAGTTGCTGGCCGAGGACGCCAAGCAGGCCAGCGAGTCCATCGAGAAAATGCGCGCCCAGCAGTTTGGTGAGCAGTTGGGCCGCAAGGTGGCCTCGCCGTTGTCGCCGGCACTGTGGCGCGAGTTTGGCGAGCATCTGCCCGATGATTTCGCGCGCTTCCAGTCGTTGTACCGGCAGGCCAGCAATGCGCTGCTGAAAGCGGCCGGCAAGCAGGGCTGGGGCATGCCGCTGTTGGGCGCCTCGCTGGCCTTGCTGATGTTGTTCCCGCTGCGGATCTGGTTGCGCCACCTTGGTCGTCGTTATGCGGCGTCCGAGCGCGCCCCGGACGGGCGTCTGCGTCGCACCGGTCTTGCGGTGTGGCTGTTGTTGGTCGGCACCTTGCTGCCTGGTCTGGCGGCCACGGTGCTCGTGGCCAGCCTGCGGGCAATCGATGCCATCGCACCGCGACTGGAATCGGTGGCCGACATGTTCGTCGTCGCCACCTTCGTGGCGGCCTTCATCGGTGCGGTGGCGGCCAGCTTGCTGGTGCCATCACGGCCGACCTGGCGCCTGCTGGACATCGATGATGTCGCCGCCGCCCGCCTGCGCCGCTTTGCCTGGGGCGCGGCCAGCCTGACCTGGCTGACCATGTTGCTGCGCGACGTCAATCGCGCAGCGCGCACCTCGGCGGTGGGCACGGTGACCTTGGATGGTCTGATCGCACTTACCTATGTGGTGTTGATCATGAGCATGCTGGCGACCTTGGCCGGCCTGCATCGACGGCGTGCGGCAGCGGCCGCACAGGCCGAAGCGGAGAACACCAGCAGCGGCCGCTCGCCGCGCGCACCGCGCAGCGGTTGGCTGATCGTGGCGCGGCTTGGTGGCTACCTGAGCATCTCCGCGGCGCTGGTGGCGACCTTGCTGGGCTACCTCAACTTCGCCATGTTTACCGCCCAGCAGATGGTCTGGGGGACGGTGATAGTGCTGGCGACCACCTTGCTGACGCGCTTCGCCGATGATTTCGCGTTGTGGCTGTTGGCACCGGACAGTGCTGCCGGGCGCATGCTGCGGTTGTCGACCGGCTTGTCCGCCAGTCGCCTGGAACAGGCCGGTGTGTTGCTGTCGGCCACGTCACGGCTCGCGCTGGTGATGCTGGGCATCACCGCTTTTGTCGCACCGTTCGGCAATGTCAGCGCCCTGTACGGCTGGCTGGAACGTTTGTCGGCGGGCATCAAGATCGGGGGCAACCTGCTGACACCCGGTTCGATCATCAGCGCGGTGCTGGTGCTGGTGTTGGGCCTGGCGCTGATGCGGGTGGTGCAGCGCTGGTTGGTGGATACCTATCTGCCCAAGACCGAACTGGATATCGGCGCGCGAAACTCGATCAGCACCGTTGCCCACTACCTCGGCATCGTGCTGGCTGCGCTATGGGCGCTGGCCGCACTGGGCATTGGTTTTGAAAAGGTAGCGCTGCTGGCCAGTGCCTTGTCGGTGGGTATTGGTTTCGGTCTGCAGGCGATCACCCAGAACTTCGTTTCCGGACTGATCCTGCTGGCCGAGCGGCCAGTGAAGATCGGTGACTGGATCAAGATTGGCGATCAGGAAGGCGATATCCGCCGCATCTCGGTGCGTTCCACCGAGATCCAGGTGGGCGATCGTTCCACGCTGATCGTGCCGAACTCGGAACTGATCACCAAGACCATCCGCAACATGACCATGGCCAATGCACTGGGCCGTATCCAGGTGCAGTTTTCGGTGCCGCTGGGCACTGACATGGGCAAGCTGCGGACCTTGCTGCTGGGGATCTACGCGGCCAACGAGACGGTACTGATCGATCCGGCACCGTCCTTCTTCATTGATTCGATCAGCGGTGGCCAGGTGGCGGTGAACAGCTTCGCCTATGTGTCTTCGTCGCGGAATGTGTATGGCACCCGCAGTGAGGTGTTGTTCGCCTTGCTGGAGCAGACCGCCGCCGCCGGTATCGCCCTGGTTACCCCGACCGACATCCATCTGGTGCGTGATCCCCCGGAGGCCTAGGTAGTGCCGAGCCATGCTCGGCAGGGGCTTTACCGGCGATTTGTAGGAGCGGCATCAGCCGCGAAGCTGATGGTCAGTCAGATTGCAGGAAAGTTGGCCGCTGCAGCATTGCCAGCTTCGCGGCTTACGCCGCTCCCACAAAAGCAGCGCAAATGTCGATCACGATCGCGGATGGCCGCTGGTCCGCACCAGCGCATAGTCGGCGATCGCCAACTGCTCTGCGTGACTCAACCAGGCGCGGATCTCCAGATCATCAATCTCCCGGTCCACGCCCAGCGGCATGCGGATGCGGCCTTCGGCATCGGGCTGTACCCATTGCTGTGCCACCACCACATTGCGCTTTGATGCCACTGCTTCCACCCAGAAGCCACGCTGCGGACGCTGTGCGGCATACAGTTCCAGCACGTATTGGCCGGGACTGGTGTGACGCGGCTGGCGGCTGATCATGCGTGATTGACGCACGCTGGGGCGTGGTCCGCTGAAGGCCTGCAGGGGCGCATCCACGGCGATGCCACGGCGCAGCTGCGCATCGCGGTATAGACGCATGCCCTGATCGCTGTCGAGCAGCAGCGCGCACCATTGGCCATCGGCCGAACCATCTTCAAACGCTGTGCAGCGATCGACATAGGCCAGACGATGCTGCGGATCGGCCTCGTCGAACTTGCGTGAGGTGTTTTCCAGGTACACCGATTTCAGATCCCACTGCTGGTCGTATTCCAGCAGCACCGGTGGCTGCACCTTCTGTACCCCGACCAGCACCTGGTCGTCATCCAGTCGCAGCATTCGCGTCTGCTCCCCCAGCCACAGCGAGCGCGCGAAGGCGCTATAGCGTGCGTAGCTCCTCGTATCACCATTGGTAGCCGCTACGCTGGCGCTGGTCGCAGGCGTCGGCCTCAACAGCGAGCGGCCAAAACCGATTGCATCGATGGCTGGATCCAGCAGCTGCAGCGCGGTAGCGCCTGAATCCAGGGTGGTGCCTGCGGTGACGCTGATCTGCCGTGGCTGCAGCTTGTTGCCGAGGAACAGCAACAGGTTCTCGCGCTTCTGCTTCTCCAACACATGGCTCAGGTCATTGGGCATGGCCAGATGATCGGAGGCGACCACCACCAAGGTGTTGTCGGCGAACTGGCTGCTGCGGATGCGATCGACGAGACGCGAGATCAAGCGGTCGCTGCACTTGAGTGCATTGAGCAGGCCGATGTTGCCGTGCGCACTGCGGTAGCGCGTGTTCTTGCAGGCTACCGGCAGGTGCCCGGCCGGGTGGTGGGTATCCATGGTCAGTGCGGTCAGCATGAAGGGCTGGCCGCGCTCGGACAGTTCAAGGAAGCGCTCGTAGGCGCGCTCCAGCAGCACGTCATCGTGCACACCCCAATTGGAAAAATGCCGCTTGGCGATGTTCTGCTGCTGGAACCATTCCAGATCGCGCACGTCGTCGAAACCGTGTGAGTTCAGGAAATCCGCCTTGGCCGCGAACTGGCCGTTGGCACCGCCCAGGTAATGGTTGCTATAGCCCTGCTGCTTCAGATAGTCGCCAAGGCAGAAGGCTTCAGGCAGGAATCGCCCCATCCGGCCCATGCTGTTTTCATCGCCCTGCGCGGTGGTCAGCGGTACGCCGCACATGGATGACACCAGGCCGGCGATGGTCCAGCCACTGCCATCGGCCGAGGCGATGTTACGGAAATCCAGACCTTCGCCGGCCAGCCGGGTCAGGTTGGGCATCAGCCCGGGAAACACGTCTTCGTTGAAATAGGTGCGTTCCAGGCTCTCGCCGTAGATCCAGACGATGTTGGGCCGCTGCGCCAAGGCCTTTGTTGGCAACTGGTATTCGGTGGCTACCGCGCTGTAGTCCACCGGCTGCATCTGCAGATAGATGCGTTTGCCATCGGCATACAGTGGGCTGAGCAGCAGTGTTGTCAGCAACAGTGCGGCAAAGCCACCGAACACTGCCACGCCATGATGGGGACGCTGCAGGCGACGCACGCGCAGCAACAGCAACGGGCTCAGTGAGATGATCACCAAGCCAATAAAGCCGATGATGTAGGCGCTGAAATCGCCGACGCCTGCGCCTTCCATATCGCTGCGCAGGTGGTACAGCGTGGCAGAGTTGATGCCATCGCCGCTGAGCTTGTCTATCAACCACCAGCTGCTCAGTGCCAACAGCAGCAGCGATAACAGGCCCGCCTTCAAGCGCGCCAAGGTGGGTGACAACATCAACAATACAAACAGTGCTGCCAGAGACAGCCAGATGATCCAATGCATGCGGTCACTTGGGTAGTGGAGACAGGGGCGACGACCTCGGCCGTCAGCGCTCTACACACTGTTGTTTCAGTGCTGTGGCAGAAGCATCTGGATCTTGCCTGCCGTAACCTGACTGAAATGTTGGGACGGCGCAGCTGCATTCATCATCAGTTGCATGCGCTGTGCATTGCACACTCAAGGCTGTGAGCCGTAGTGAGAGAGTGTGCTTTTCAATCTGATTTCATCTGTTGGCAACTTCAGCTGTCACTGCTGCGTTGCCACGAAATTGGCCGCGTAGCTTGGCAAGTGCGGTGCAGCCGGGAATTATCGAAGGAGGGCGGCTTGCGCCTGCTCATGCGGGATCAAGGCCCGAATGCACCTATTGTGCTGTTGCGTGTTTGCATGCTTAAGCTGGTTCCGGGCGCGCTGCGCTTACCCAGGCTATAAGTGCTGTATCTATGCTCAGCGATGGCCGCGCTCTTCGCGCGCGCGTGCTCTGGTGCGCCTATCAAACAGCAGTGAGCTGACGATCAGCCCCAGGCCGATGATCACACCCAGCAGGAACAGCAGCATTGCAAAGGCTGGGTAGCCGAACAACGTCCAGCGTGTCGGCACGCGCATCAACAGTGTCGATGACAGCAGCAGAGCAGCGGTGATCAGGCCGGCGGCGATGCGGTTGGCCACCTTCTGGATGTTCTCCATCAATCGTGATTCGTCCAGCCCGGTTACCTTCATCTGCAGCCGGTTCTCGGCCAGCACACTGAGAATGTCGGACATGCGACGTGGGCCGTTGCGCAGCAGTTGCTGCAGTTCCATCGCCTCGCTGGCCAGGTTTGCTGCCGAGAACGACTTGCGGAAGTGCGCGCGCATCACATGCTGCAGCTGCCGCTCGACGACTTTTCGGGTTTCCATCTCAGGCGCGAGGAAGCGGCACACACCTTCCAGATTCAGCAGTGCCTTGCCCAGCAGGCTCAGCTCCGGTGGTGTGCGCAGGTTGCTGGAGGTGGCGATGCGCACGATTTCCAGCACCACATGTCCCTCGGACAACGTGCCGTTGGCAGCGTAGCGGGCAATCATCTGCCCGGTCTCGCGCAGATAGCGTTCCTCGTCGTAGTCCTCAAGGCGGGTGCTGATGCCGATGATCTCATCGGCCACTTCCTCGCCGCGGCCATCCACTGCGGCAAACAGCACTTTGAGCAGGCGCTGGCGCAGCCGTGGCGGCACATGCGCGACCATGCCCAGGTCGAAGATCGCCAGCTGGCCGTCGGGGGTCACGCGCAGATTGCCCGGATGCGGGTCGGCGTGGATTTCGCCGTGCACGAAGATCTGGTCCAGGTAGCCGCGCACCAGCGCGGCAGCCAGTGGCACCATTGATTGCTCGGTACGGCGTACCGGTGGGATCGCATCCACTCGCACGCCTTGCACCAGTTCCATGGTCAGCACCCGGCGTCCGCACAGGTCCCATACCGGTTGCGGTATCCACAATTCGGGGTACGGTGCCAGGTGCTGGCCGAAGCGGGCCAGATTGGCAGCCTCGGCCTCGTAGTCCAGCTCCATGCGCAAGGTCTTGGCGAACTCGCCCAGCCAGTCGGAGAAGCGCACCTTGCGGCCGACCCTGGTCAGGTGATCGGCGGCCGTGGCAAAGCTGCGCAGCACACCGATGTCCGAACGCAGCTGCGCGGCGATATCGGGCTTCTGCACCTTGATGGCGACCTGCCGGCCATCGTGCAGCTCGGCCTGGTGGACCTGGGCGATGGAGGCGCTGCCCAGCGGCTGCGGGTCGAACCAGGCAAACAGCTTGCTGACCGGCGCGCCCAGCTCGTCCTCGATCACCGCGCGGATCTGCTCTACCGGGATCGGCGCGACTTTTTCCTGCATGCGCTCAAGCGCGGCCACATATTCTGGCGGAATCATGTCCGGGCGGGTCGACAGCACCTGGCCCAGTTTGACGAAGGTGGTGCCCAGCGCTTCCAGATCAGCGACGAACTGAGTGGGGTTGCCGGTGGCTGGTGGCTTGCCCAGGCGCGGGATTTCGCCATCCAGCGAGATCCCGGAGAACACCCCGGAATGGCGGTAGCGCAGCAGCAGGCGCACGATCTGCTGGCGCCGGCTGAGGCCGCCGACGGTGGTCGGGTTGTCACTGCTGGTCGGGTCCATCAAGCGGGGTTCTCCCAGGCGGCCGAAGCTGCAGTGTGGCTGCAGCCGGGTTGCAGAAGGGTGAATACGTGCGGTTGCGCACCGAACGGGGCGCGAATGAGTGAGAATCCTTCCTTCCCCTGTCCTATGACCTTACGGTGACCCATGGCTGGAGCCAGCCTGTTTGCCCTGCTTGACGATATTGCCGCGTTGCTGGATGACGTCTCCATTCTCACCAAGGTCGCTGCCAAGAAGACCGCTGGCGTGCTCGGTGACGATCTGGCCTTGAACGCGCAGCAGGTGACCGGCGTCAATGCCAACCGTGAATTGCCGGTGGTGTGGGCGGTGGCCAAGGGCTCGCTGATCAACAAGGCGATCCTGGTGCCGGCGGCATTGGCGATCAGTGCATGGCTGCCGTGGGCGATCACCCCGCTGATGATGATCGGCGGTGCCTTCCTCTGCTACGAAGGCGTGGAGAAGCTGGCGCACAAGTTCCTGCATTCCAAGGATGAGGACGAGGCGCACAAGGCCGAACGCTTGAAAGCCATCGCCGACGAAAAGGTGGATCTGGTCGCCTTCGAGAAGGACAAGATCAAGGGCGCGGTTCGTACCGATTTCATTCTGTCGGCGGAGATCATCGTGCTGTCGTTGGGGGTGATCTCGCATGCGCCGTTCAGCCAGCAGGTTGCCACCTTGATTGCGATTGCACTGGGCATGACGGTGTTCGTCTATGGCCTGGTCGCTGGCATCGTCAAGCTCGATGACGTTGGCGCTTGGTTGCTGGACAAGGGCCGCGCGCTGGCGGCAGTTGGCCGTGGCCTGCTGTATGCCACGCCGTGGTTGATGCGCGGGCTGTCGATTGCCGGCACCGCGGCGATGTTCCTGGTTGGTGGAGGCATCCTGGTGCACGCGATTCCCGCCCTGCATCACTTCATTGTCGGGCTGGCACCGGCCAATCTGGAGTGGCTGGCCAATGCCTTGGGCAGCGTGGTGGTTGGCGTGATCATCGGCGCGGTGGTGCTGACTGCGGTGACCCTGATCCAGCGTATGCGCGGGGAAAAAGCGGCGCATTGAGTTGATTTTTTAGGAGCGGCGTCAGCCGCGAAGCCGATAGACCGACCGTTGTAGGAGCGGCGTAAGCCGCGAAGCAGAGAATTCTTCAGGCATCAGCAATGCAGGCCCGCATGAGAGGTATCTGAAAGATTGTCAGCTTCGCGGCTTACGCCGCTCCTACAACAACCGCCGCGCCACAATCACGCCGCGCCCTGCTCCAACTCCCGCAACTGCTGCTGTGCGCGTGCCAGCGATTGCCCGGACAGGCTATCCAGCAGCCGCTGCAAGCGATGGCTGGCTGGCAAACGCCGCATCATCCCGCGCGCAGCCCAGATGCTGGCCAGCATCACCACTAAGCCAAACCCCAAGGTGCCGAGGAACCACGCTGGTGCCATCGCATACAGGTCCAGCCCCAGCCATTGCACGCAGGCCCACTGCAGGGCCAGCAGCCATAGGCAGAACCAGGGCAGGCCCAGGGCAAGTTCGGTGAGCGCGGTGAAGCGGCGTAGCCGCGCCAGTCGTTGCTGTTGGATCAGTACCGGTGCCTCGGCAGCATCTGCATGTACCGCCAGCAAGGCACGGGTGATCGATACCCAGATCGCCGCGATGCCGTAGACATGCAAGGCCAGCCCGGTCAGCAGCAGGTGCGGCACCTGGCGGTGCTCAACCCAGAAGCTCGCGGCCAGCACGGTGACTGCGATCCACACCAGCAGCCATGTCAGTTGCAGGCCACTGAACCAGCGCAGGCGGCGCCGCACGCTGGCCTGGCGTGGCTGCTGCCATACCTGCAAGGCCATCACTTCCAACTGGTCGATACGTTGCGCCTGCTGTTCCCAGGCGGCTTTGAGTTCGTCGAGTTCCATGCTGTCAGTCTCGCGAGTTGGGGGCGATGGTTGGGGCAGAGGCGGGGTCATACTGGCTGCGCAGCTGTTGGCGAAGGCGGTGCAGGCGGGTGGCGGCGTTGCTGGCGCTGATGCCGAGCACATCGCCTATTTCGCGGTGGCTGCAGTCGTCCAGGTGAAGCAACAGCAACGCGCGGTCCAGTGCCGGCAAGCGGTGTATCAGCTGATTGAGCTGGGCCAGGCTGGCGTTGTCCTCGGCGTTGTCGGCAACACTGGCCAGGTCGTCATCCAGCGCGACATCGCTATGGTATTGCCGGCGCAGCTCACGGCTGCGCAGCTGCGAGATGGCAGTGTTCAAGGCGATGCGGTACAGCCAGGTGCTGAACTGTGCGCGCTGCGGATCAAAGGCTGGAAAGGCGCGCCAGGCCTGGGTGCTGATTTCCTGGATCAGGTCGCTGCGGTCTTCGCGCTGCGTGCAATAGCAACGCGCGACCTTGAGCACGATGCCTTGATGCTGGGCCAGCAGCAGGGCAAAGCGTTGTTGCAGCGCGGCGATGGGGTTGGTCGCGGTGATGTCCATGCCCGGGTGATTCGCACCAGCGCAGCAAATATCACAACCGTGGGCAGATTGTTGTTGCGGCCGCCGCTCAGGCGGCAGGCAGGACCTGATTGCGGCCTACGCGTTTGGCCGCGTACAGCGCCTGATCGGCGCGCTGCAGCAGGGCCTGCAGGGCTTCGCCGGGCTGGGCCTGGGCGACGCCGGCGCTGAAACGCACCTGCACGCGCTGTTCTTCATGCAGGAATGGGCGTTGCGCCAGCTGCTGCTGCAACTGCTGCAAGGTCTCCAGCGCGGCAGCGCGGTTGAGCCCGGGTAGGACCAGCACGAACTCGTCGCCGCCGAGGCGGGCGATGCAGTCGCGGCCGCGCAGGCGTTGCTGGGTCACCGCCACCAGGTGCCGCAATGCCTGGTCGCCGCCAGCGTGGCCGTGCTGGGCATTGGTCTGGCCGAAGTGGTCCAGGTCGATCATGGCCAGGCTCAATGGCGTGCTGTGGTCGGCCAGCAGCTCGCCCAGCTGCTGCTCCAGGCCGCGGCGGTTCAGGGCGCCGGTCAGCGGGTCGGTGCGCAGCTGGCTACCGGCTTCTTCCAGCTCGCGTTCCAGCTGCTGCACGCGCTGCTCGGCGGCCTTGGCCTCGGCGCGGGCGTTGGCCAGATGGTCGCGTGCGCGTGCGGCTTGTTCCTGTACCCGGGCGGTGTCCTGCAGCACGTCCTGCAGCAGCTGGGTCAGGTCGGAGATGCTGCGGGTCTGACGTACGGCAATGGCATAGCTGGCAATGCGGTCGTGGTATTCGCCGGTTTCGGTGACCATGCCGTCCACCTGCTGCACGAAATCCACCATCAGGTCCTTCATCGCCTGCTTGGATTGATCGATGCCCTCTCTTAGCAGTCCTTGCCGATAGATCACTTCGCGCAGGTCGTTGCGGGTCTGCTCCAACGAGCTCGCGTCCAGCGGCCCGGCCAGCAGCTGCCGGATCGAACGGATCTGGCCCTGCAGCCAGCTGTCGCCATTGAGCAGCTCGGAGATGTTCTCCAGCAGCATGTCGAACAGGTTGAGCAGCAGATCACGCTGTTCCTGCAGACTGTTGCTGCGCACGCCGACCTGATGGCAGAGCTCGCGCAGATGCATGGCCACCGGTTGCAGGGGCTGGCCGCTGCGCCAAGCGCGTAGTTCCTCGCCCATGCGCTGGGCCTGCTGTTCCAGTTCCGGCGACTGCTGCATCAGGCTGGCCAGTACCGCGCCGAGGGTGTCGCGCAGCATATCGCGCAGTTGCTCGGCTTGGCTGTTGCTGGTGTGGGAGGCTTCCAATTCAACGGTGCGGATGTACTTGTCGATCAGCTGCCGCAGCAGCCGGCCGTAGCGCTCCCAGTCCTGTTCGGCATGGGCGCTGTGCAGGCGTTGGCCCATGTCGCCAAGCTCGCCGGGCAGGGTGCACATGCCCTGGGCGAAGGCCGCCAACACCGGCTCGGGCGCGTTGGCACCGATGAACAGGCGTTGCAGCATGGCCATGCCGGCGCCTCCGTTGGCCACGACCTCGACCGCCGCAGCTGCCTGCGGCGCGCTGCGGCGGGCGAGGATGCGGCCCAGCCCGCCGCTGCGGGAGGTGGAGGAGTCGTCGGGGCTGTCGGCCATTGCGCAGGGGTCCGGGCGGGTTGTGGCTGCGCCTGTGCGCAGCCGGAGGTGGTGTCCAAGCCCCATTATCGGCAAGGTAACAGCCGGCTTGAATGGCAGCCGATCACAGGAGCACATCATGCGGGTATTGCTGGCTGGCGCGACCGGCCTGGTCGGGGCGCAGGTACTGCAGCGGTTGCTGGCCGAGCCGCGCTGCAGTGGCGTGGTCGCACCGACCCGACGCCCGCTGGCGCGGACCGAGCCCAAGCTGCTCAATCCGGTGCTGGATTTCGCCGAACTGGTGACGGTGGCGCAGGGCTGGCAGGTGGACGCGGTGATCTGCGCGCTGGGATCGACGATGAAGCAGGCGGGCTCACGCGAGGCCTTCCAGCAGATTGACCATGGCTATCCTTTGGCGATCGCGCGGGCGGCACGCGCCAATGGCTGCGAGGTGTTTGTGTTGAATTCGGCGGCCGGCGCCAATCCGCGTTCGTTCGTGTTCTACAGCCGGGTCAAGGGCGCGTTGGAGCAGGATCTGCGCGCGCTGGGGTTTACCTCTTTGACCTTGGTGCGCCCGGGCCTGATTGGCGGCGACCGCGCCGAGCGGCGTGCCGGCGAGCATCTGGCCAGCGTGGTGCTGGGCGCGCTGGCACCGGTGCTGCCACGTGCATGGCGGATCAACCCGGCCACGCGGATTGCCGATGCCTTGGTGGAGGCGGCATTGAATCCGCAGCCGGGTGTGCGGGTGGTTGGGGCGGCGGAGTTGGTGTGACTCGCTTGGGTGGCGTTGTTGTAGGAGCGGGGGGCGGCGGCGCCGCGCCCCCGCGGGCGCGGGGCGGGGGGGGGCGCGGGCCGCGCGCCGCGCCCGCACCCCCTGCCACGCCACAACC
>NZ_JBRRCU010000028.1:0-50912 GCF_056759195.1 Stenotrophomonas sp. STEN083
AGCCACAGCCAAAGCCACAGCCGAAGCCACAGCAAAAGCCAAAGCCAAAGCCAAAGCAAAGCAAAGCCAAAAGCCAAAAGCCAAAAGCCAAAGCCAAAGCCAAGGCCAAAAACAGAAATCCCGGCTTTCGCCGGGCTGTCCTCAAACATCAGCTACCAGCGAAAAATCATTCGCCCGCTGCGTGACGCTCTTCGGCTTCCAGAATCTTCTGCTGATCGAAGGAGGCCATGATGTCCTTCATGATCGGCCAGGTGCCTTCGCGACCCAGTGCCGACACCAGGTACCACGGGCCAGTCCAGCCCAGCTCCTTGATGATCTGCTCAGCCGCTTCCTTGGCCTCATCCTCGAACATCAGGTCAGCCTTGTTCAGCACCAGCCAGCGCGGCTTCTTCAGCAGCTCCGGATCATGCTTGCCGAGCTCACGCTCGATCGCACGCACCTGCTCAACCGGCGAAATGCCTTCAACACCACCTTCCATCGGCGAGATGTCGACGAGGTGCAACAACAGACGGGTGCGCTGCAGATGGCGCAGGAACTGCGCACCCAGGCCGGCGCCGTCAGCCGCGCCTTCGATCAGGCCCGGAATATCGGCGATCACGAAGCTGCGGTAATTCTCGACCTTCACCACACCCAGGTTCGGGTACAAGGTGGTGAACGGGTAATCAGCGACCTTCGGCGTTGCCGCCGAAACCGCACGGATCAAGGTGCTCTTGCCCGCATTGGGGAAGCCCAGCAGGCCAACGTCGGCCAGCAGCTTCAGCTCCAGCTTGAGCAGGCGCTCTTCACCCTCTTCACCCGGCAGCGCCTGACGCGGCGCGCGGTTGGTGGAGCTCTTGAAGTGCATGTTGCCCAGGCCGCCCTTGCCGCCCTTGGCCACCAGCAGGCGGTCGCCGTGCGTGGTCATGTCGCCAATGACTTCGTCGGTATCGACGTTCATCACCACTGTGCCGACCGGCACTGTGATGACCAGGTCTTCGCCGCCCTTGCCGTAGGCCTGGCGGCCCATGCCGTTCTCGCCACGCTGCGCCTTGAAGATGCGGTCATGGCGGAAGTCGACCAAGGTGTTCAGGTTTGCGTCGGCGCGGATCCAGACGCTGCCGCCATTACCGCCATCGCCACCATCCGGACCACCGAGCGGAATGAACTTCTCGCGGCGAAAGCCGATACAGCCATTGCCGCCTTTGCCAGCGATGACTTCGATCTCCGCTTCGTCTACAAGTTTCATGAATTTAACGCCGGGATTAGGAAATGGGGATTGGGGAATAGCAAAAGCAGGTACTGCCCATTATCGGCCCTGCACCCCGGAATGTCGGGGTTCCAACGAAAAACCCCGCCGAAGCGGGGCTCTCGTCAGCAGCCCACACCGGAGTATGGGCGGCTTGCGCGTACGGAATTAAGCTTCCGTGACAACGCTGACGGTACGGCGCTTGTTGGCACCCTTCACCGTGAACTCAACCTTGCCATCGACCAGCGCAAACAGCGTGTGGTCACGGCCCAGGCCGACGCCTGCACCCGGGTGGAACTGGGTGCCGCGCTGACGCACGATGATGTTGCCAGCTTCGATGGCCTGGCCACCGAAGATCTTGACGCCGAGGTATTTCGGGTTGGAATCGCGACCGTTGCGCGAGGAACCTACGCCCTTTTTATGTGCCATGACGGATGCTCCTTAGCAATTAGCCGGCGATGCCGGTGATTTCGATTTCGGTGTAGTACTGACGGTGACCCTGACGCTTCATGTGGTGCTTGCGGCGACGGAACTTGATGATCCGGATCTTGTCGGCGCGGCCATGGGCCACAACCTTCGCGGTCACCGAAGCGCCCTTCAGCGCGTCACCCAGCTTGATGCCGTCGGCATCGCCGAGCATCAGGATGTTGTCAAACTTGATCTCGTTGCCAGCTTCGACTTCGAGTTTTTCCACGCGCAGGGTTTCACCCTGAACGACGCGGTACTGCTTACCGCCAGTTACCAGAACTGCATACATGACCAGACTTCCTCTGTAGTTATTGTGGTCGCCTTGCCCGCCATCGAGGGCGGACAGAAGCGGGATTTTACCGGGCGGACCGGGCTCGGGTCAACCCACCCCCTGCCCTGACGTGCCGGGACTGAACCCCGGTTCAGGCCCCGCCCCGGCATCCGGCCCACTGGCGGGAAACAGCACTGGCAAAACTGGCAATTGCCCCCAAATCACAAGGCCGCTAGGCTGATTGACTGCCGTCAGCGACGCCCCCACACACCCTGCTCCCGGCCCAGCCGGCAGCGGTCCAAATCGGATTTCCCATGGCGATGGATTTCATCCGCATCCGCGGTGCGCGGACGCACAATCTCAAGAACATCGATCTCGACCTGCCCCGCGACAAATTGATCGTGATCACCGGCTTGTCCGGCTCGGGCAAGTCCTCGTTGGCGTTCGACACCATCTACGCCGAAGGCCAGCGCCGCTATGTCGAGTCGTTGTCGGCGTATGCGCGGCAGTTCCTGAGCGTGATGGAAAAGCCCGACCTGGACCACATCGAAGGCCTGTCGCCGGCGATCTCCATCGAGCAGAAGTCTACCTCGCACAATCCGCGCTCCACCGTCGGCACCATCACCGAGATCTACGACTACCTGCGCCTGCTCTACGCCCGCGTCGGCAGCCCGCGCTGCCCAGACCATGGCTACCCGCTGGAAGCGCAGACCGTCAGCCAGATGGTCGACCAGGTCCTGACCCTGGATCCGGAGCAACGCTACATGCTGTTGGCGCCGGTGATCCGTGATCGCAAGGGCGAACACGCCCAGGTCTTCGACCAGCTGCGTGCGCAGGGCTTCGTGCGTGTACGCGTTGACGGCGAGCTGTATGAAATCGATGAAGTGCCGGCGCTGACCCTGCGCCAGAAGCACACCATCGAGGCCGTGGTGGATCGTTTCCGTCCGCGCGAAGACATCAAGCAGCGCTTGGCCGAAAGCTTTGAGACCGCGCTCAAGCTGGGCGATGGCATGGCCACGGTGATGACCCTGGATGCCGCCGACAGCACGCCGCAGCTGTTCTCCTCCAAGTACAGCTGCCCGGTCTGTGATTACGCGCTGCCGGAGCTGGAACCGCGCCTGTTCTCGTTCAACTCGCCGGTCGGCGCCTGCCCGGGCTGCGATGGCCTGGGCGTGGCCGAGTTCTTCGACCCGAACCGCGTGGTCGTGCATCCGGAGCTGTCGCTGGCCGCCGGTGCAGTGCGCGGCTGGGACAGGCGCAACGCCTATTACTTCCAGTTGATCGCCTCGCTGGCCAAGCACTACAAGTTCGACGTCGATGCCACCTGGCAGTCGCTGCCGGACAACGTGAAGCAGGCTGTGCTGTACGGCAGTGGCGAAGAGCAGATCACCTTCACCTATTTCACCGAAGCCGGTGGTCGCAACCAGCGCAAGCACCGCTTCGAAGGCATCATCCCCAACCTTGAGCGCCGTTACCGCGAGACCGAATCGCCTGCGGTGCGTGAGGAGCTGGCCAAGTACATCAGCTCGCGGCCATGCCCGGAGTGCAAGGGCGCGCGCTTGAACAAGGCCGCGCGCAACGTGTTTGTCGCCGACCGCCCGCTACCGGAAATCGCAGTACTGCCGATCGACGAAGCCAAGCGCTTCTTCAGCGAGCTGAGCCTGCCCGGTTGGCGTGGCGAGATCGCCACCAAGATCGTCAAGGAAATCGGTGAGCGACTCGGCTTCCTGGTCGACGTCGGCCTGGACTACCTCACCCTGGAGCGCAAGGCCGATACCTTGTCCGGCGGCGAAGCACAGCGCATTCGTCTTGCCTCGCAGATCGGCGCCGGCCTGGTCGGCGTGATGTACGTGCTCGACGAGCCGTCCATCGGCCTGCACCAGCGTGACAACGAGCGCCTGCTCGGCACCCTCACCCGTCTGCGTGATCTGGGCAATACAGTGATCGTGGTCGAGCACGACGAAGACGCGATCCGCTTGGCCGATTACGTGGTCGATATCGGCCCCGGTGCTGGCGTGCATGGCGGCGAAATCGTCGGCCAGGGCCAGCTGCAGGACCTGCTGGATGCTCCGCGCTCGCTGACCGGCCAATACCTGTCAGGCAAGCGTCGCATCGAAATTCCGGCACGCCGACACAAGCCCAACCCGAAGATGACGTTGCGCCTGCGCGGCGCCAGCGGTAACAACCTGAAGAACGTGGATCTGGACGTTCCGTCCGGCCTGTTGACCTGCGTGACCGGCGTGTCCGGCTCGGGCAAATCGACGCTGATCAACGACACCTTGTTCTCGCTGGCTGCCAACGAAATCAACGGTTCCTCGCACCCGATTGCCAAGTACAAGAGCGTCGAAGGCCTGGACCTGTTCGACAAAGTGGTGGACATCGACCAGTCACCGATTGGCCGCACGCCGCGCTCCAATCCGGCGACCTACACCGGCCTGTTCACACCGCTGCGCGAACTGTACGCACAGGTGCCGGAAGCGCGTGCCCGCGGTTACTCACCGGGCCGTTTCAGCTTCAACGTGCGTGGCGGCCGCTGCGAAGCCTGTCAGGGCGATGGCCTGATCAAGGTCGAAATGCACTTCCTGCCGGACGTGTACGTGCCTTGCGACGTCTGCCATGGCAAGCGCTACAACCGCGAGACGCTGGAGATCCTCTACAAGGGCTTCAACATCAACGATGTGCTGCAGATGACGGTCGAAGATGCCCTGCGCCTGTTCGAGCCAGTGCCGTCGATTGCACGCAAGCTGGAAACACTGATGGACGTCGGCTTGAGTTACATCAAACTGGGCCAGAGCGCGACTACGTTGTCGGGCGGTGAAGCACAGCGCGTGAAGCTGTCCAAGGAACTGTCGCGCCGCGATACCGGCCGCACCCTGTATATCCTCGACGAACCGACCACCGGCCTGCACTTCCACGACATCGAAGCCCTGCTCGGCGTGCTGCACAAGCTGCGCGACGAAGGCAATACCGTGGTGGTGATCGAGCACAACCTGGACGTGATCAAGACTGCTGACTGGATCGTGGATCTGGGTCCGGAAGGCGGTCATCGTGGCGGCACCGTACTGGTCACCGGTACGCCGGAAGACGTGGCGGCGCATCCGGATTCCTACACCGGTCAGTTCCTGGCCAAGATGCTGCCGAACACCAGCGCGCGCCCGGAGCAACCGGCAGCTGTGGCCAACAAGCCTGATGCGCGCCCGCCGCGCAAGGAAAAGCCGGCCAAGAAAACGGCGACCAAAAAGGCTGCCGCACCCGCAAAGAAGAAGGCTGCGAAATGAGCAACGAACACAAGCAACTGGCCCGCGTACCGATCAGCGTGCGCTGGCGCGACATGGACTCGATGGGCCACGTCAACAACGCCAAGTACGTTTCCTACCTGGAAGAAGCGCGCGTACGCTGGATGCTGGGTGTAGAAGGCGTGTCGATGACTGACCGCATCGCGCCAGTGGTGGCCAACACCAACATCAACTACCGCCTGCCGATCGTGTGGCCGAACGATATCGTGGTCGAGCTGTTCGTCGAGCGCCTGGGCAACAGCAGCGTGACCATTGGTCACCGCATCGTTGACCAGAACGACGACAGCAAGCTGTATTCGGACGGCAATGTGGTGGTGGTCTGGATGGATACGCAAACGGGCAAGAGTGCGCCGTTGCCTGAGGCTGTGAGGGGCGCTTCGAGCTGAGCGGAAGCGAAGCCTGCAGATCGTAAAAATGTCTGAAACCTCCCTTCTCCCGCATGCGGGGTTAAGAACAGGCGTTTACGAGCCAAAGGCTCGTGACTGTTCGTACGCCCCGTGTGCTACACGGGGCCGGGGCGCGGAGCGAGGTGCCCGCAAGGGCGGATGAGGGGAGCTTTTGAAGCTTTTGAAGCTATTAGAGCTTTTGGAGCTTTAAAGCGCCCTCACCCCAACCCCTCTCCCGCGAGCGGGAGAGGGGCTTCAGCTGCAGTTGCGGGCTTGGCGGTGAACTGCCGGCATTCGCGCCGTCTTACTTCAACGCAACCTTCGGAAAATCCACCGGTACATCCAACGCCACGTTGATGTAGTTGGTGAACAGGTTCAACGCCACATGCGCGAGAATCTCGACGATCTGTTCGTCGCCGAAGCCCACGCTACGCAGCTCCGCCACATCGGCATCGTCCAGCTGCGCACGCTGCTCCACCACTTTCAGCGCGAATCTCAATGCCGCAGCAGTACGCGCGTCTTCGGACTGACCCGCCTGTGCCGATGCCATCTCCGCCGCACTAGCACCCGCCTTCTGCCCCAGCACGGTGTGCGCGGCCAGGCAGTATTCGCAGCTGTTGCGATTGGCGATGGCGACGGCAAGCTGCTCGCCGAGCTTGCTGCCAAGGCTGCCATTGCCCAGGGCGCCAAACGCTCCCCACATGCTCTGCAATGCCGCCGGTGAATTAGCGACGGCCTTGAACATGTTCGGCGTAGCGCCGAAGGCTTTGCGGATCTGCGCCAACAGCGGCTGACTGGCGGCCGGAGCGGTCTGGGTCTGCAGATTGATGCGTGACATGGTGATCTCCTGATCGATTGGGATGGCTACCGGGCCGTCAGCCCGTGAAAGAAGTATCCCGCCCGCACCAGAACCATTTGATACGATCAGTCCATCAAACAAACCAATTGATACAGATGAGCACCCTCCCACCGGTGGATCGCCTGGCCGGCGTTTTGGAAAATTTCCGCTTCCAGGCGCAGCTGTTTCACTCTGGCCCGCTGTGCGGGCTGACCAGCTTCGACGCGGGCGAAGGCCATGCTTACCTGCATGTGTTGCGGCGCGGCCAGCTCGAGGTCAGCCATCCCGGCAGCCGCGATATCCCTGCCTCGATGCACTTCGAGGAACCGACGCTGCTGTTCTATCCGCGCCCGTTCAATCACCGCTTCCACAACCCACCGCGCGAGGGCGCTGACTTCACCTGCGCGCGGCTTGATTTCGATGGCGGCATCGCGCATCCGCTGGTGCGAGGACTGCCGTCGCTGATCGCATTGCCGCTGGCACGCATCCCAGGCCTGGCAGTGACGCTGGAACTGCTATTCAACGAGACCGACAACGTCCGCTGTGGCCAGCGCCTGCTGACCGATCGTCTGTTCGAAGTCGTGGTGATACAGTTGCTGCGCTGGCTGCTGGATCATCCGCAGGAAGCCGGTATACCCGCCGGTTTCATCACCGGGCTGTCGGATCAACGCTTGTCGCGTGCCTTGGCGGCCATGCACGATCGCCCCGGCGAGAGCTGGACACTCAGCAGCCTCGCCGAACAGGCCGGCATGTCGCGCACCGCGTTTGCCAACAGCTTTCGCGACATCGTTGGACAGACGCCGTTGGACTACCTCACCGATTGGCGCATCGCGCTGGCCCAGCGCCGGCTGCGGCAAGGCCGGCCGATCAAGACGCTGGCCGAGGAGCTGGGCTATGCCAATGCCTCGGCGCTGTCACGCGTGTTCGCATCCAGAACCGGGATGTCGCCGCGCGACTGGCTGAAGCAGGCCGATGCCTGATCAGCGCGCAGGCGCCTCGCGCCGTACCTGCAACATGCCGTCGACCTTGGTTCCATCTTCCAGGCTCAGCCGCAAGGGCAACTGCGCGCCTTCCGCCAGCGGCACTTCCGGTTGCATCAGCATCAAGTGCAGACCGCCGGGCTTGAGCTCGGCCGATGCACCCGCGGCAATCGGCAAGCGATCGATCTCCCGCATCCGACTGACGCCTTGCGTGACCGTGGTTTCATGCAGCGACACATCGCCAAAGGCCTTGCTGCCCGCGCCAATCACCACCACTTCGCTGGCGCAGCCGTTGCGGATGCGCGCAAAGCCTGCCGCCATTCGCATTGCCGCCGGCGTCAGTCGCACCCAGCCCTGTTCCACGGTCACACAGGCCGGTGCCGCAGCTGCGGCCTCGAAAGCACACAAGGCCAACAGTACGCACACGAATGGTTTGGTTATCATCAGGCCACGACTCCTTGCCGTACGAGAACCCGCAGCATGACCACGCTCATCGAAGTGATCAACCATGGCCCCATCCGTGAACTGCGCTTGGCGCGGCCGCCGGTCAACGCGCTGGATACCGAACTGTGCCGTGCACTGATTGCCGCCGTCACCGTGGCCATGACCGACGACGTGCACGGCATCGTGCTGTCCGGCAGCGAGCGGATCTTCACCGGCGGCATGGACGTGCCGCACTTGCTCTCGCATGGTGATGACAAGCGCAAATTGATGGATAGCTGGCAGGCCTTCTTCGGGGCCGCCCGCGTGCTGGCCGAGAGCCGCGTGCCGGTGGTGGCCGCGCTGACCGGCCATTCACCAGCTGGGGGCTGCGTGCTGGCGCTGTGCTGCGATTACCGGGTGATGGCGCGCAGCATCGACCCGGCAAAACCCTATGTGATCGGTCTGAACGAGGTGCAGGTGGGCCTGGTCGCGCCGGAAGGCATCCAACGCCTGATGCGCCGAGTGGTTGGTCACCACCGTGCCGGGGTATTGCTGACCGGCGGCCAGCTGGTCAGCGCCGAGCGCGCCCTGGAGATCGGCCTGGTCGATGAACTGGCTGACGGCGCGCCACAGGTGGTCGAACGCGCCATCGGCTGGCTGCAGGCCCAGCTCAAGCTGCCGGCGCAGCCGATGCTGCAGACCCGCGCCATCGCCCGCGCCGACCTGCACGAGGCAATGCAAGCCGAGCACATCCAGCTGGAGCGCTTCGTCGAGGCCTGGTTCTCGCCGGATGCGCAGGGCGCTTTGCAGGCCTTGGCTGCTCGCCTGGGCAAGAACTGAGCAGCACTCGCTCCGGGCTGGGGATCGGTACCGACGGCAGCGCCTGCCCGCGTTCACCCTCCCATGCTCGCCTATAATCGCGGCCTGTCGAAATGAAGGCCGCCGCCTTGTCCAACACGCCCGAACCCGTGGTATCCGAGCTGATTGACCTGCTGTCGCTAGAGCGGCTGGAGGACAACCTGTTCCGTGGCCAGAGCCGCGATATCGGCACCAAGTACGTGTTCGGCGGGCAGGTGCTGGGCCAGGCACTGGCCGCCGCGCAGGCAACGGTCGAGAACGGCCGTCACGTGCATTCACTGCATGCTTACTTCCTGCGCGCCGGCAATATTGACCACCCCATCGTCTATGACGTGGACCGCACCCGTGATGGCGGCAGCTTCTCGGTGCGCCGGGTCACCGCGATCCAGCACGGCAAGGTGATCTTCTTCTGCGCGGCCTCGTTCCAGCAGGCCGAAAGCGGCGCCGAGCACCAGCACAAGATGCCGGACGTGCCGCAGCCCGAGGACATCGAGCCGAGCCGCCCGCTGCCCCCCGATGTGTTGGAGCGCTTGCCAGTGAAGGTGCAGCGCTGGCTTTCGCGAGGCGGTCCGTTCGAGTTCCGCCATGTCTATCCGCGTGACGAACTGAACCCGCCCAAGCGTCCGCCCTATCACCAGGTGTGGCTGCGCTTGAACGAGAAGATCGGCGACGCGCCGGAGCTGCACCAGGCGCTGTTGGCCTATGCCTCCGATTTCCATCTGCTCGGCACGGCGACCTTCCCGCACGGCATCAGCTACTACCAGCCGCATGTGCAGATGGCCTCGCTGGACCACGCGATCTGGTTCCACCGCCCGTTCCGCGCCGACGACTGGCTGCTGTACTCGCTGGACAGCCCGAGCGCGCAGGACTCGCGCGGTCTGGCGCGTGGCCAGTTCTATACCCGCGATGGCGTGCTGGTCGCCAGTACCGCACAGGAAGGTCTGATCCGCGTGACCCCCGACGACAACGAAGCGAGCAAGGGCTGAACCATGCGCAAGATTTTCAGCAGCCAGCGCGTCGAGAACGCCGAAGGTGTCGCGCAGATCCTGCGCGATGCCGGCATCGAGGTGCGCGTCACCAACGGCCGCTCGTACCACAGCAAACGCCGCGGCCAGTTCAGCTATACCGACAAGGTCAACAACGAGAACCAGCCCGCGGTCTGGGTGGTGCATGCCAACGACCAGCCGCGTGCGCGCGAGATCCTGCGCGACAAGCGTCTGCTCGACACCACCCGCCGCGACCATCCCACCGCCGAATACGCCTTCCGCGAAGCACCCGCCGAGGTCGGCAATGGCCGCAGCTGGGCCTGGCGCATCCGCATCGCGCTGCTGGTGGTGATTGCCGGCGTGGCGCTGGTGATCATGATGCGCCATCGCACTGCGCCGACCACCGCTCCGGCTGCCCCCGCCGTGCAGGCACAGCCAGCCCAGCAGCAACCCAGCGAAGACGAGTTCCGCGTTCGCATCCAGTCCCAGCCTGACAGCCCACCGCCGGCTCCGGCTCCGGCTCCGGCTCCGGCTCCGGAAAAATAATCGGTCACATCGGGCTTCGGTGCCCGTCCTGTTTGGCAGTACCGTCGAAAAGGCCTGTCCGATGAGCACCGAAGCGCTGGAGATCATGCTGCAGAACGAGCTGCCTGCCGCCCGCAAGGGCTGCACGCAGTCCTATGGACGCATCGTGCTTGGTTGCCAGAACACGGTGACCGCCATTGCCCTGGCCATCACCCGCGACGTTCAGGCCAGCGAGGACATCGCCCAGGAAGCCTTCATCAAGGCCTGGCAGCAGCTGACGCAGCTCAACAACGCTTCCAGTTTCCTGCCGTGGTTGCGCCAGATCACCCGCAACCTCGCCCGCGACTGGCTGCGCGCCAACCGCAACCGGCCGCTCAGCGGCGAAGGCGCGGAAATCGCCATCAGCATGGCTGCCGATCCCTCGCCCAATGGCGTCGATGCGCTGGCGCGGGTGGAAGAAGAACTGGTCGCCGAGGAAATCATCTCGGCCCTGCCCGAAGACAGCCGCGAAGCCCTGCTGCTGTACTACCGCGAAGGTCAAAGCTCGCAGCAGGTGGCCATGCTGCTCGGCCTGAGCGATGCCGCCGTGCGCAAGCGCCTGTCGCGTGCCCGCGCCAGCGTGCGTGAGGAGATGCTCAAGCGCTTTGGTGAGTTCGCACGCACCACGGCACCGGGCGCGGCTTTCGCTGCGCTGATCAGCTCGACGCTGATGCTGGCAGCCCCCGGTGCAGCCAGCGCTGCGATCATCGCCAGCAGTGCAGGCGTTGCCGGCACGGGCGCTGGCAAACTCGGCCTGGGCGGACTGGGCGCCAGCACCGCCAGCAGCGGCGCCGCAGCGGGCACCCTCGGGGCCGCTGCAAACGTCCTGTTTCCCAGCATGTTCGAGCTGTGGTTGGTGCTTGGTTCCATCGCGCTTGGTGTCCTGGGCGCCTACCTCTCCAATCTCTACCTCCTGCGCTATGCCGAGACCCCTGAGGAAACCCAGCGTGTTCGCCGCTTCATGCGCTTGCACACCATCAGTGCGTTCGTGTTCTGCGTCTGCGCCCTGGCTGGCGTGGTACTGCGCTTGGGCCTGGTTGGCGGACTGCTGATCCTGGCGGCAGGCATGGCCGCCTTGAACTACCAGTATCTGGTCACCCTGCCGCGGGCGATGGCACCGATGCTCGCCCGCGATGCTGCACGCCATGGCCGCAAGGGGCCGTCCTGGGTCTACCGGAGCATGTTTGGGCGCAGCGCCGTGATTGCCACATCAGTGCTGGCGGTGGCGGCGACGTTGTACGCACTGCTGCAGCAGTGATTACTCACAACAAAACACCCCCGCTGCTGCCAGCGGGGGTGTTGTCGATCGGCGCCTTTGTGCAACTTACTTCTCAGCCGGAGACTGCGCCGGCACCGGGCCGCGCGGGCCACGATGATCGCGATGACCGTCCTTGCGTGCGGCCTGCAGTTCTTCCGGGCTCAACTTGCCGTCCTTGTTGGTATCGGCCTTGGCAAACCATTCGGCACGACGCTGTTCGGCACGGGCCTGACGATCAGCCTGGTCGATATAGCCATCCTTGTTTACATCCAGGCGGGTGAAATTGGCCTGGTACTCGGCGGTGCTGATGCGGCCGTCGTTGTCGGTATCCATGCCGCGCAGGAAGCCGCCATCGCGCTGACCACGATGTCCGCCGTGGCGATCACCGCCGTGACGTCCGCCATGCCGCATCTGCGCCATCTCCTCGCGCGACAGCTTGCCGTCCTTGTTCTTGTCCAGCTCGTCGAAACGCTGCGCCAGATGCGGACGCGCCGCTGCTTCCTGACGATCAACCACGCCATCATTGTTGGCATCCAGGCGCTGTGGCGCCGGGCCGGTGCTGGTCGGCGCGGCCGCGAACACCAGGCCGGTCGCCGAGGTGGCCAGCAGCATCACCAGCAGGAGGAGAGGTTTGCGATGGGTCTTGGTCATGGTGTGGCTCCGTGGTGAGACAGCGGACGCGGCATTGCGTCCTCGCTACGGTCAACGCTCCGGCCGCCGGTTCGGTTGACCTGTGCCCCGGCGATATTCATCACGCAGACAGGCGCAGGATTTGCGACGCGCCACCGCTATGCTGTGCGCATGGCTGCCCATGGCGAAAACAACGAAGAACTGCGCCTGTTCCAGACCGGCGAGCATCCCTGCGGCTATTGGCCGGAACGGCAGGCGCGCGACCTTGTGCTGGATCCCCAGGACGAGCGTCTGGGCGCGCTTTACCCGATGGCGCTGACCTGGGGCTTCCGCCGCTCCGGTGACCTGGTATACCGCCCGCACTGCGAAGGCTGCCGCGCCTGCGTGCCGGTGCGCATACCGGTGGAGCGCTTCAACCCGGACCGCAGCCAGCGGCGCTGCTTGGCGCATAACGCCGACCTGCAATGCCGGATTCTGCCGGCCGAGCGCACCGACGAGCAGTTCGCGCTGTATCAGCGCTACCTGTCCCACCGCCATGCCAAGGGCGGCATGGACGAACACGGCCCGCATGAGTTCGACCAGTTCCTGATCGGCAGCTGGTCACACGGCCGCTTCATGGAAATCCGCACGCCGGGCGCGGCCGGCAAACGCGGGCAGCTGCTGGCCGTCGCCGTCACCGATGTCACCGACCTCGGGCTGTCTGCGGTCTATACGTTCTTTGATCCGGACGAAGAAAAACGCAGCCTCGGCACCTTCGGCATCCTGCAGCAGATTGCCTGGGCACAGCGCAACGGGCTGCCGCATTTATATCTGGGCTATTGGATCAACGGTCACCGCAAGATGGATTACAAGCGACGCTTCCATCCGCTGGAGTATTTCGATGGCAAGCGCTGGGTGCAGGGCGAACAGGACCTTGGCAATGGCCGACCTTGATTGAGAAACGCCTCAATTGGGATTGCCTTGATGCACACTTAACTGGGATATATGCAGAATGGGAATGTCGTCGCGCATCGTGATGACGCAAGGAAGTATTCATTCAACAGGAGCAATGCGTGAAGACCCAACTTTTGATTCTGGCTGCAATTGGCACCTTGGCCCTCGCTGGCTGCAAGAAGACCGAAACCCCGGCCACCGACGCACCGGCAGCCACCCCGGCCGCTGCACCCGCAACTGCTGCAGCTGAAGTCACCCCGGCTCCGACCACCGACACCGTCAAGGCCGGCACCGGCGTTCCGGAATGCGACCAGTACCTTGAAAAGGTCTACGCATGCATCAGCGACAAGGTTCCCGAAGCCCAGCGCGACATGATGAAGCAGGGCATCGAGCAGTCGCGTAGCGCCTGGGCTGGCGTGACCGACAAGACCGAGCTGGCCAACCAGTGCAAGACCGCGCTGGAACAGGCCAAGACCAGCTTCGGCGCGATGGGCTGCACGTTCTAAGCAATGTAACAGCGCTATCCATGGACGCCCCGCTTGCGGGGCGTTCGTGTTTTCACAGTTTCATGTTTTCGCCTTATCGTCATGGCGACGTGAGAAAATCGGCGAATGCGCATCTCAACCCTACTCGCCCCGATGACCCTGCTGTTGGCAGCCTGCTCCACCTCACCCAGCGGCAGCGCCAGCCAGCCTGCCCAGCTGCGGCTGGCAACCTACAACACCTCCCTGTATTCCGAAGAAGAAGGCGGTCTGATCCGCGAACTGCAAGGCGACAGCGCGCACGCGCGCAAGATCGCTGCTGTACTGCAGCAGACGCGGCCGGATCTGGTCCTGCTCAACGAATTCGATTTCGATGACGCGCATCGCGCCGCCGATCTTTTCCAACAACGCTATCTTGAAGTCGCCCAGCCCGGCGGCGGCGAAGCGCTGAAATACCCTTACCGCTACCTGGCCCCAGTCAACACCGGCGTGCCCAGCGGCCTGGACCTGGACAACAACGGCACCGTCGGCGGCAAGGGCCGCGAGCGTGGCAACGATGCCTGGGGATACGGCCTGCACCCGGGCCAGTACGGCATGCTGGTGCTGTCCAAATACCCGATCGACGAAGCTGCAGTGCGCACCTTCCAGCTGTTGAAGTGGAGCACCATGCCCGGTGCGTTGCGTCCGGTCGAGCCGACTACCGGCAAATCGTTCTGGCCGGATGCGGTGTGGTCACAGCTGCGACTGTCGTCCAAGTCGCATTGGGACGTACCGGTGCGCACCCCGCTGGGCACCGTGCATGTACTGGCATCGCACCCCACCCCGCCGGTGTTTGACGGCAAGGAAAAGCGCAACGCCGCCCGCAACCACGACGAACTGCGGCTATGGAAGGAATACCTGGACGGCAGCGACAAGCCTTGGCTGTGCGATGACAAGGGCAGCTGCGGCGGCCTGGCCGCCGATGCGCGCTTTGTCATCGTCGGCGATCTGAACAACGATCCGGCCGACGGCGACGGCCGCCACGACGCCATCCTCGAACTGCTGGAACACCCGCGCGTGCTGCGCTATCCGACCCCGACCAGCGTCGGTGCCGAGCAGACCAGCCTGGCCTATGCAGAGAAAGGCATCGTCCGCCGCGGCGCCCCGCAGCACGCCACCGGCGACTTCGGCCCGCGCTCAGGGACGATGCGTCTGGACTATGTACTGCCCTCGACCGGCCTGAGCTACGTCGGCAGCGGCGTGTTCTGGCCCGCCAATGACAGCCTGGAGGCGAAGATCGCCGACGGCAGCGACCACCATCTTGTCTGGGTGGATGTGCGCTGAAAAAAACGCCGGCTAAGCCGGCGTTTTTTTTTGGCTTCTGGATTTTGTGGGAGCGGCGTAAGCCGCGAAGCTTGAACACCATCAGATGACAATGCATTCCGCTGCTGCAGCATTGCCAGCTTCGCGGCTTACGCCGCTCCCACAAGCGCGCGGGCGACTGCTGGTGCGGGGGATGCATCACAGCAGCGAAGCTTTACCCCTCCCCAACCCTCCCCTTGCCTTCGGCAAAGGGAGGGAGCCAAGCTCAGCGCAGCTCGATTCCAATTGCCGCTGCAGCATCACGTGCGATCGCGCGTGCCTGATCCACATCGGCGGCGCGCGCCAGGGTCACGCCGACGCGGCGTTGGCCCTGCACCATCGGCTTGCCGAACAGGCGCAGTGCCGAATCCGGATGGATCAGTGCTTCGGCCACGTTGCTGAAGAACGGTACGCCATTGCCCTGCGCCAACATCGCACATGATGCCGATGCGCCGTTATGGCGGATGGTCGGGATCGGCAGGCCCAGAATCGCCCGTGCATGCAGCGCGAACTCGCTCAGCTCCTGCGATACCAGGGTGACCAGGCCGGTGTCATGCGGACGCGGCGAGACCTCGCTGAACCACACCGCGTCACCCTTCACGAACAACTCGACACCGAACAGCCCCCAACCACCGAGGTCATCGGTGATTGCGCGGGCGATCTGCTGCGCGCCTTCCAATGCCTTGGCCGACATCGCCTGCGGCTGCCAGCTTTCGCGGTAATCGCCATCCTTCTGCAGGTGACCAACCGGGTCACAGAACGCAGTGCCCCCGGCATGGCGCACGGTCAGCAGGGTGATCTCGTAATCGAAATCGATGAAGCCTTCGACGATGCAGCGGCCAGCACCGGCGCGGCCGCCGGTCTGCGCGTACTCCCACGCTGGGCCGATGTCGGCGTCGCTGCGCAGCGTGCTCTGGCCCTTGCCCGACGACGACATTACTGGCTTGACCACGCATGGCAGACCGATCGCGGCGACGGCTTCGCGGTACTCGGTTTCGGTATCGACAAAGCGATACGGCGAAGTCGGCAGCCCCAACGTTTCGGCGGCCAGGCGACGGATGCCTTCGCGGTCCATGGTCAGGCGTGCGGCGCGCGCGGTCGGGATCACCCGCAAGCCCTGCTCGGCTTCCAGCTGCACCAGGGTTTCGGTGTGGATGGCCTCGATCTCCGGCACCACCAGATGTGGCTGCTCCTGCGCTATCAGCGCCTTCAGCGCGGCCGGGTCGAGCATGTCCAGCACATGGCTGCGGTGCGCGACCTGCATGGCCGGGGCATTGGCGTAACGGTCGGCGGCGATCACTTCCGCCCCGAAACGCTGCAGCTCGATGGCCACTTCCTTGCCCAGTTCGCCCGAACCAAGCAGCAGGACGCGGGTAGCGGATGGGGACAGCGGGGTACCGAGGGTGATCATCAGGCAGGTCCGGAAGGCACAAAAGAGGGTGCCTATTCTAGGCAAGGCGGCCCGGCGAGGGGGCGCCAGCCCGGACATGCGCAGCACACCCGGGGAATCAACGGGATGACCGTGGCGATGGCGAACCGGCTCGCTTCCCGGGTGCGCCGCGGCTACCCAGGCTACGGGTTCCCGAGGCTGGCGGGAGCCTTGTCAGAACAGCTTGCATGTTGATATCAATTTGATATCTTTAGTTCCAACTACCACGGAAGATGTGCCATGAAAGAGAAGTCCATCGGTTCCATTACCGGCATTCCCACCCTGCTTGGCACCCTCCTGATGATGCTTGCGGGCACCATCGCGATCATCGCAGCGATCGTAGTCACCAAGAACGGCACCGGTGGTGGCGGGCCAATGGTGATCGGCGGCATCGCATTGGTGGTCGTCGGCCTCTTCCTCAGCTGCGGCCTGTACATGGTCCAGCCCAACCAGGTGGCCGTGATCAGTCTGTTTGGCAAGTACGTCGGTACGGTCAAGGAGAACGGTCTGCGCTGGAACAACCCGTTCTTCAGCAAGCGCACCGTCAGCCAGCGCGTGCGCAACTTCGAAAGCGGCAAGCTCAAGGTCAATGAACTGGACGGTTCGCCGATCGAGATTGCTGCGGTCATCGTCTGGCAGGTCGTCGATGCTTCCGAAGCGGTCTACAACGTAGACGACTACGAGAGCTTCGTGCACATCCAATCCGAATCGGCGCTGCGGGCGATGGCCACCAGCTATCCCTATGACCAGCACACCGAAGGCCAGCTCGCCCTGCGCAGCCACGCCGCCGAGATCTCCCAGCACCTGAAGGACGAATTGGCCGAGCGCCTGGCCGATGCCGGCGTGCAGGTACTTGATGCCCGCATCAGCCACCTCGCCTATGCACCGGAAATCGCCCAGGCCATGCTGCAGCGCCAGCAGGCCAGCGCGGTGATCGCCGCGCGTACGCAGATCGTCGCCGGCGCCGTCGGCATGGTCGAGATGGCACTGCTGGAACTGCAGAAGAACGCCGTCGTCACCCTCGACGAGGAGCGCAAGGCGCACATGGTCAGCAACCTGTTGACGGTGCTGTGCTCGGACCGCGGCACCCAGCCGATCGTCAATGCCGGTTCGCTGTACTGAACAACGTAGTGAGGTAAACGCAGTGAATGTCTTCGCCCCCCTGATCATCGCCGCCACCGGCATCCCTGCTCTCTGCTTTGCTGTATGGAGCGGACGCCCCGGCACCGCACACGCACGCGGGCTGGGCCTGCGCTGGGCCATGATCGCACTGTGCATGTTCGTGGCTGCCACTGGCGTCTACCTGGCCGGTGACAACCGCAACATCGCCTACGGCGTGATCATCGCACTGGTGGTGGCGGTCAATGCGCTGGGCATCTCTCTGGTGCTGCATCTACGTCGCGGCAACAACGGAGCACCCCGCCGGTGAGCGAGAAGAAGGCCTATCCGCTGCGCATCAACGCTGATGTTCTGGCCGCGACCCAGCGCTGGGCCGACGACGAACTGCGCAGCCTCAACGCGCAGATCGAGTATGTGATCCGCGACGCCCTGCGCAAGGCCGGGCGTCTACCCAAACCTGAGCAAGAACCCAAGGAAGAGCCATGAGCACGCAGTGGAAATATCTGGTCGTGGAACTGAAGACCACCCTGATGGGCAGCTTCAAGACCGAAGCGCTGCAGGAGGAGCTGGACAAGCAAGGCCGGCTTGGCTGGGAGCTGGTGAATGTGGTCCATGCCACACCGACCGTTTCTACCCCGACCCTGATCTTCAAGAAGGCGCAATGATGAAAGCATTGAGCGGATGGATCACAGCAGCGCTTTTTTCCCTCGCCAGCAGCGCACACGCTGCCGACCCGGCGGCCTTGGCCACCCAGTTGCTTGACCGGCTTGATGCTGGCCAATACGCGGCTGCGGAAGCGGACTTTTCGCCGCAGATGAAAGCGGCGGTACCGGCTGACAAGCTCAAGGCGGTGTGGGAATCCCTGCCCGCGCAGATGGGCGCAGCCGGTCCACGCGGCCCTGCTGTAACCAGCGAAGCCGACGGCTTCCGCATCGTCGTCGTTCCTTTGCACTATGCAAATGGCGGGCTGCAGGCACGCATCGTGCTTGATCAGGACGACAAGGTGGCAGGCTTCCTGGTGCAGCCTGCAGCGGCTGCGCCGGCACCACCGCCTGCGCCGGATGCCAGCGTCATCGAGCAGGACTTCAGCGTACCGGCCAGTGGTAACGCCAGCGCGCCACTGCCGGGCACGCTGACCCTGCCCAAGGGCAAGGGCCCCTTCCCCGCCATCGTGCTGGTGCATGGTTCCGGCCCGCAGGACCGCGATGAAACCATCGGCCCCAACCGCCCGTTCATGGACATTGCGCGCGGCCTCGCAGCGCAGGGCATTGCCGTGCTGCGCTACGAAAAGCGTAGCCACGCTCGCCCGCAGGATTTCAAAGGCAGCTTCAGCATCGATGACGAGACCTCTGACGACGCGGTCGCCGCGGTAAACGCGCTGGCAACGAACGCCAACATCGATCCCCGCCACGTCTATCTGCTGGGCCACAGCCAGGGAGGATTGCTGGCCGGGCGCATCGCCAAGGCGGCCAAAGGCAAGTTGGCAGGACTGGTGCTGCTTGCCGCACCCGCGCGACCCATCCTCGACCTGTTGGCCGAGCAGAATCGCTACATGCTCGGCCTGGATGGCGCGGTCAGCGCCGAGGACCAAGCCCAACTCACCGCACTGGATGCAGCTATCGCGAGCGTGCGCAGCAATCCGGAAGCTCGCCTGATGGATGTCCCCGGTCGGTTCTGGCAGCAGCTGGAAGCTGTCGACCCGATCGCCGATGCACGCGACAGCAAGCTGCCGGTGCTGGTGCTGCAGGGTGGCCGTGACTTTCAGGTGATCGACACCGACTGGCAGCTGTGGAACAAGGGACTGCAAGGTGAGCGCTACCGCTTCCGTCACTACCCAGCGCTCAACCACCTCGGCATCACCGGTGAAGGCAAGGGCTCATTGGAAGAATACGCGCGCCCGGGCCACGTCGATGCAGCACTGATCAACGACATCGCGCTATGGATCAAGGCGCAGCGATGAGCGGCCGCAACACCACGGCCATCGAGACAAAGGCATTCAACGTCGCCAAACCAACCAGCTCACTCCTGCTCTGGTTATGGGTGCCCATGCTGCTGGTGCTCAGCATCGATCCGCTGATCAGATTGTTCGCCGGCAAGCCGCCGTTCCAGGCGACATTCGCCTCCTGGGGCGGCTGGTTGGTACTGTCCTTGGTCGGTGCAGCGCTCACGTTGGCCTACCGTCGGCGGGCGCTGCACGTTGAACCCAAGCAATTGGCCATCGCCGCCACGCTGTACACACGACGAGTGCCACTGAGTTCGATGCGGCTGGAACGCGCGCGCGTGGTCAATTTCGCAGAGAATCCTGATTTCAAGCCGGGCGGGAAATCCAATGGATTCCAGTTTCCCGGGTTCCGCGCGGGCCACTTCCACATGAAAGGTGGCGGCAAGGCATTCTGCCTGATCACCGACGACAGCCGAGTGCTGGTGATTCCACTGCGCGACGGCAACAGCGTGCTGGTCAGCCCCGAGCAGCCACGCGCTCTGCTGGATGAACTCAGGCGACTGGCCGACAGCGGCGCACGGGCCTAAGCTGCGCGTATGCGCAACGCTCCTCATATCCTGCTCAACACGCCCGACATTGAGATCTGGCCCGGCGGCCTGCTGCGCGCGCGCAGCAGTGACGACGCCCGCGTACTCGCCCGGGCAACGCATGTACTGCGCCGCAAGCGCGATGGCCTCTATCTCGCCGCGCAGCTGCCTGGTGGACTGATGCCACTGGTGACCCGGCTGGCGGACGAACCTGGCATCGACTTTGCGTTGACCGCGCTGGAAGCCCTGCGCACGCAGCCATCCCGTATTCCGCCGCCGAGCGGCAGCCTGCCGTTACATCAGCTGCACCTGCATCTGCAGCAACTGGATCTGGATGCCGATGCCTATGCCGCACAGACCGGCTTGCCGCTGGTCGCCGAACCGGCGCATCTGCGCCTGGCCGGTTTTGATCGCTACCGTCGCCCGCTCTGGCTGACCGGCGGTGCAGCGCGCGGTTGGCAGCGCATGCAGCAGGCAGCGGCCGTTGATGGCGTCGCACTGGATGCGATCTCAGGCTACCGCAGCCACGACTATCAGCTGGGTATTTTTGAACGCAAGCTGGCGCGCGGCCTGAGCGTGGACGAGATCCTCACTGTCAACGCCGCGCCGGGCTATAGCGAACACCACGGCGGTAACGCGCTGGACATCAGTACGCCGGGCGAGCCGCCCGCCGAAGAAACCTTCGAGCACACCGCAGGCTTTGCCTGGCTGCAGCAGCACGCAACGCGCTTCGGCTTCCACATGAGTTACCCGCGCGACAACCCACACGGCATCGTCTACGAGCCCTGGCACTGGTGTTATCGGCGCAATGAAAGCGCCGCCTGAGACTGAGCGTCGGCGGCTGGTGCAGGCAGCGCTTGGCGCAGGCCTGCTCGCCCAACTGCCTGCTTGCAAACCCCAGTCCAGTCAGACACCGGCCAGCGATGTCGCACAGTTGGACAGCACTGCCATTGCCGGCGTGGTGCGTCCTGCCAGCAGTGCTGGCGTAGCTGCCGCCCTGCAACGTTGGCCAGGCACGGTCTGCATCGCTGGCGGCCGCTACAGCATGGGCGGACAAACACGTGCAGAACATGCGCTGCAATTGGATATGCAACGCATGGATCGCCTGCTCTGGCTGGACCCGGAAACACCCAGCGTGCGCGTGCAGGCCGGCATGCGCTGGCGGCAACTGCAGGAACAACTGGACCCGCTCGATCTGGCCGTCAAGGTGATGCAGAGCTACAGCAACTTCAGCATCGGTGGCTCGGTGTCGGTCAATTGCCATGGCCGTTATGTCGGCAGTGGCGCACTGGCGGGCAGCGTGCGTGCGCTGCAGCTGGTCACCGCCGACGGTCAGTTGCTGGAGTTGTCGCGCCAGCAGCAGCCGGCGCTGTTCGCCGCGGTGATTGGCGGTTACGGCGGGCTTGGCGTGATCACCGAAGTCGAGCTGGACCTCGCGCGCAACGAACGAATTGCACGCAGCGTTGAACAGCTTGCCCTCGCCGACTATCCGGCCTGGTTCAGGGCCCATGTACTGGGCCAGCCCGGGGTAATACTGCACAACGCCGACCTGCTGCCACCGGACTTCGATGCTCCGCTGGCGATCAGCTGGAGCCGCAGCAACGCCGCACTTACCGATGCAAGACGGCTGATGCCCATCCGCGCCAGCCACGCCAAGGACCAGAACCTGATCTGGGCCGCATCCGAACTGCCCGGCGGCGACCAGTTGCGCGATGTCTACCAGACAAGCAGCCTGCTCACCGAACCACGCGTGGTGATGCGCAATCTGGAAGCCAGCCTGGATGCGGCGTCGTTGGAACCGCGTACCCGCCGCATGTCTTCCTACCTGCTGCAGGAATACTTCATCCCGGTTGCCGGATTCGCTTCGTTCGCACGCACCATAGCCGGCATCCTGCGCAGGCACGACGTCAATGCACTGAACATATCCATACGCCACGCGCCCGCCGACAGCACTTCGCTGATGCGCTGGGCGAGCGAGGAAGTGTTCTGCTTCGTGCTGTATCACAAGCAGCGCAGCTGGAATGCGGCAGAGCAGTACAGCAGCAACTGGACCCGTCGCCTGATCGGCGCCGCACTGGAGCATGGCGGCCGCTATTACCTGCCCTATCGCCTGCACGCCACCCAAGCCCAATTCCAGCGCGCCTACCCGCAGGCAGCGCGGTTTGCCGCCCTCAAGCAGCAGTTGGATCCCGGCAACCGTTTTCGCAACCTGCTGTGGGACAGATATCTGCAGTTGTGAGCAGGCTCGAAGTCAACCTCGCTCCTGTACACGCAGACGCTGCTCCAAGGGATATCGGCTTCGCGGCTTACGCCGCTCCTACAAAAGCGCAGCGCCCGCAACGCTGCCACTCAATCCTGCGACCGATTTGTTTTTTGTTTGGGCTCGGTGCTGAAATCGGCGATGCGCCATAGATACAGACTGGCCCAGGTGCGGTAAGGACCCCAGCGCTCGCCGCGCTCGGCCAGTGCCTTCGGCGTCAGCATGGTCTCGCTACCATCCACGCGCTGCGCGCCCTTGCGGATACCCAGGTCATCGACCGGCAGGATGTCCGGCCGACCGAGGCGGAACATCAACATCATCTCCACGGTCCAACGGCCGATCCCGCGCACCGCCACCAAGGCATCGACGATGGCCTGATGCTCCATCACCGACATCTGCCGCAGGCTCGGCAGTTCACCGGCGCGCTCGCGCCGGGCGAGGTCACGCAGCGCCAATGCCTTGTTGCCGGATACACCACAAGCACGCAGCCCGGGGTCATCAATCAGATCAAGACTTGCGGCATGCAGACGCTTGCTACCAATTGCTGTTTCCACCCGCCCGACTATCGTCGAGGCGGCCTTGCCACTGAGCTGCTGGAACAGGATCGCCCGCGCCAACGCATCTACCGGGTCGAACGAACGCGCCCAGCCTTGTGGCGCCGGCAACGGTCCAAGCCGGCGCATCCAGCTGGCCAGACGCTTGTCCACCCGCTGCAGATGCGCCTGTGCTTCATCGATATCGAAGCCGCGCCGGTAGCGGGGCATGACTCAACGGCGCAAGGCGCTGAGTGCCAGCAGCACCCAGCCGCCCATCAAGGTGATGCCACCGGCCGGTGCCAGCGTCGTCGGCCACTGCATCAGCACATTGCCGACCAGGCTGCCGGAGAACAACAAGGTACCGACCAACAATACATACAGCGCGCCTCGACCCAACTGATTCACCGAGGATGCTCCCAATCCCACCAGCACCACGCCGTGACCGAAGGCGTACAAGGCCGCGGTGTTCAGATGCGACTGTGCCAGTGCCTCGCTCACCCCATGTGAGGCATAGGCCGACAAGCCGATCGATGCCGCCGCCAGCAGGCCGCCGCAGAAGGCCAGAAACGAAGGCTTACGCGTGCGCCGTTCCACTCCCAACATCTCGTTCTCCAATCAATCCTTTAAACGCCGTCCATAAAAAAAACGCGCCGCTGGAAGCGGCGCGTTTTCTCGATCAGATCATCGACAACAACCGATGATTACTTGACCGCCCAGTACAGGTCGTAGGAACCATCGACGGTGAAGGCCTTGGCCACACCACCCTTCCACGACTCATACGGACGATCAACAACTTCGTTACCGGTGGTGGTAGCCCATGCACGCAGGCCGTTACGGGCCAGGTCCAGGCCAGCCATGTGGCCGGTGTAGGAAGCGAATGCCGAACGGTGGGCCGGAGCATGCACGTAGGTCACCGGGTTGCCCGCGGGGATCTTGACGCTCAGCTCGGCGGCATCACCAGCAGCAACCGGTGCGGCAGCAACGGCCGGGGCGGCGGCTTCGCCGTCCTTCTTGTCGGCAGCCGGAGCAGCAGCGCTGCCCTTGCGAACCGGCAGAGCCACGTCGAAGGCGTACTTCTCAGCACCGAAATCGGTGGTGACGATACGCACCGGACCAGCGGCGACCAGGCCATTGGCGTCCATCGTGCGCTTGATCCACTCCATGTTGTCGTCAATCGACTTCTGGATGGCATCATTGTTGCGATCGATGTTACCGGCGTTGACCACCAGCAGGTTTTCAGCCGGCACCTGGATGACCTTCAGGTCGGTCAGCGGTGCTTCCGGAGCGGCGTAGTCAACGTTCGGCACCGAGGCCAGCATGTTGGCCATGCGCGACAGACCCAGCTTCAGGTCGTCACCGATGTGACGGCTGACGTACAGGCCGGCGTAACGACCAAACAGGTCGAAACCGTACTTGACGGTGTAGTCCTGGGTGATCTTGACGTTGCGATCGTTCTTGCCGGTCGGCTCGAGCGTGAACGAGGTCACCTTGTCGGTACCGCGGGTCGGATCTTCGATGGCAATCACGACGCGCTTGTTCTTTTCGCTGTCGGTGATTTCCCAGCTGCCCTGGCCCATGTCCTTGGAGGAATAGTCCATGCGGGCACCCTTGCCGGCGTCCGGGCCGCTGAACTTCAGCTCCACGGCCTTGTCGCGCAGCACAAGCGGATTCCAATCCTTGAAGCGGCGCAGGCTGTTGACCGTGTCATACACGATCGTCATCTTGCGATTGGTTTCGATGCTTTCGGTAATGTGGCGCTCGCCCGGCAGACACACGCCAATGAGGACAAACAGGCCAGCCACGATCCCCAAAGCGATCAGGAACTCGATAATACGGGTCATTCAGGAGTCTCCGGGGCCGATCCCACGGCCGGGTTGATTTGAAGGGAAGCCCCCATCCTAGCAGGCTTTCCGCAGGTTGTTCAGCACATTTGGCGCACCGGTTTCCATTACCAGAATGCGCTATCTCAATCGATAGGCCGCAGGGTAGCGTATCAACCACCAACCCTACGCGCCTTCAGCCGATAGCTTGGACTGTACTTCGTCCGTAGCGACGCTATTTTCCACTGTGAATGGTATCCAGCACCAGTACCGGAACCATCTTTCCGCAAATCGCCCGGCACACCCTCCTCGACGCTGGGTACCGCATTCATCCGGGCCAGTCGGCCGTATCCAGCTCAGACCAGCTGCAGCTCAAAGGCCTTGAGCACGGCGCGGGTGCGGTCACGCACCCCCAACTTGGAAAGAATGTTGGAGACGTGATTCTTGATGGTGCCCTCGGCCACGCCCAGGGAGTTGGCGATCTCCTTGTTGGAGAAGCCACTGGCCATCAGCCGCAGGATCTCGGTCTCACGGTCGGTCAGTGGATCCGGCCGGTCCAAACTAACGAACTCATTGCGCATGTGTTCCAGCCCCGACAGCAGCCGCTGGGTCACCGCCGGCTGCACCAGCGAGCCGCCGTTTGCCACGGTACGGATCGCCCCCACCAGCTGCTCCAGGGTCACATCCTTGAGCAGGTAACCCTTGGCGCCGGCCTTGAGCCCGGCCAGCACCAGCTGGTCGTCGTCGAAGGTGGTCAGGATGATCGAAGGCGGCAGCGTGCCGGCGCGGCTCAGCGTCTGCAGGGCCTCCAGCCCCGACATCACCGGCATGCGCATATCCATCAGCACCACATCCGGCTGCACCTGCGGGATCACTTCCACCGCCTGACGGCCGTCAATGGCTTCGGCGACCACCTCGATGCTGTCATCCAGCGCCAGCAGCGAACGGATGCCCTGCCGGACCAGGGTTTGGTCGTCGACCAGACAGACACGGATCATCAATTCACTCCTTGTGGCCCTGAGGCCAGCATCATATTGGTAACCAGTGGCAGGCTGGCGCGAAGACGGAAACCCTCACCGCTCCGTGCCGACACATCCAGCACACCCCCATACTGCGCCAGCCGCTCGCGCATGCCGCGCAAGCCGTTGCCCGGCATTATCTCCTCGAAATCGCCGCCGATGCCGTCATCATGCGCGCTGATGACCACCTGCGCGGCATCCCGCTCCACACTGATCCACAGATTGTGGGCGCCAGCATGGCGCACCGCATTGGTGATGATTTCCTGCGTGCAGCGCAGCAACACATGGGCGCGCTCTGGATCTTCAACGCTGAATGGGTCTTCGATCTGTAGATGGATGGCCAGCGACGGCACCCGCTCTGTCAGCGGCCGCAGCGCCGCTGACAGGTCGATCGCCCCGCTCTCGCGCAGCTGGCTGACCGCCTCGCGCACGTCGGTGAGCAACAGTTTGGCCAAGGTATGCGCCTGCCGCACGTGCTCCTGCGCCTGACCCTCGGTGATATGTCCCGCCACTTCCAGATTCAGGCTAAGCGCCGTGAGGTGGTGGCCGAGCAGGTCGTGCAGCTCGCGGGAAATACGGGTGCGCTCGTTGACCCGGGCGCTTTCGGCCAGCAGCAGCCGCGTGGCACGCAGCTCGGCATTCAAGCGCCGCTGCTCCTCGCGCGCCTGGGTCTGCTGCCGAGCCACCAGGCTGGTGACGAAGATGAACATCGAGAAACCGCCGTATAGCAGCGACTGCAGCAGCGCTTCGAACAGCGGCAGGCCCAGGATCAGGTTGTAGACCGGCAGCACCGCCAACTGGCTCAGCACCAGCCAGATGACACCCACCCAGCGGCTCAGCAGCCAAGGGATCACCCCGGCCGCCACCATCATCAAGATGCTGCCCAGGCCGGTGGCGGACAGATAACTGACCACCAGCGCTGAAACTGTCAGCAACAGCAGCGCCAAGCGGTCGTACCAGCTGGTATGGCCGGCCGCATTGAGTCCGCGGGTCAGCCAGAAGTAGCAGCCGCCAAAAGTCAGATAGGCCAGGAACAGCCAGATCGCCTCCCCGGCGGCAGGCTGCAATACACCCTCTTCCGGCGCGTACTGGGTATAGATCAACGGCAGGCTGACCAGGGCCCAGGTAAACAGGCCGGCCAGGCGGAGGACTCGGGTATGGCTGAGGTATCCCAACATGCGTGCATGGTAAGGACCCGGCAGCCTCAGCGCCCTCCCTCGGAAGTCATGCATGGCGACCTTCGGTGATGGCTCGCCCGGCTCGTGTCACCCATGCGATAATCGCGCCACAGCCCTTTGGGCCGACCGCGATACCCCACGGAGTCACAATGTCGATTGTTATCCGCGACGTGCGCGAGCACGAGCTCGATTCCGTCCTGGCACTGAACAACAACGCTGGTCTTGCGATTCTTCCGCTGGATGCAGCCAAAGTCCGCCGTTTCTACGAAACCGCCGAATACTTCCGGGTTGCCGAACGCGACGGCAACATGGCCGGCTTCCTGGTCGGCTACGGCAGCAACAGTGCCCATGACAGCTGCAACTTCGCCTGGTTCCAGCAACGCTACCCCAGCTTCTTCTATATCGACCGCATCGTGGTGGCCAGCCGCCGCCGTGGCGGTGGTGTCGGCCGCGCGTTCTACGCCGATGCCCAGAGCTACGCTGAGCTGCGCTACCCGCAGATGGCCTGCGAGGTCTTCCTCGACCACGGCGCCGATGCCGCCCTGCTGTTCCATGGCAGCTTCGGTTTCCGCGAGGTCGGCCAGAACACCATGCCCTCGGTTGATGTGCGGGCCAGCATGTTGCTCAAGGATCTGTGCAGCTATGAGTGGGTAAAAGAGACCTATGGCGACAACCTGCCCGACGTTCCCTGGGTAGGCAACACACGCCGGCTGCTGCAACAGCGGCCGACCGGAACCTGAGATGGCAGTGAATTTGGACTACGAGCAAGCTGGTGAACTGAAAATCGGGCAGGTCGGCATCGCCAACCTGCGCATCCGCACCCTCGACGTGGAGCGCCTGGCCCAGGAAATGCGCGAACGCGTGGCGCGTGCGCCCAAGCTGTTCGGCCGCGCGGCGGTGATTTTGGATTTTGGCGGTTTGAGCCAGCTACCGGACCTGGCCACCGCACAAAGCCTGGTCAACGGTTTGCGGGACGCTGGCGTCCTGCCAGTGGCGCTGGCCTACGGCACCACCGAAACAGAAACCCTGTCGCAGCAACTAGGCCTGCCGGTACTGGCCAAGTTCCGCGCCCAATACGAACCGCTCGAAGCAGAACCTGCAGCCGCACCAGCGCCCGCCCCCAAGCAAAGCAAGCGCGCCGCAGCTGCAGTTGCAACGCCTGCCGCACCGGCCGCCGCTGACGGCGCCGCGCCGCAGCCCGGCAAGATGCAGCTGGGCACGGTGCGCTCGGGCCAACAGCTGTACGCAGAGAACTGCGACCTGACCGTACTCTCAACGGTAGGCGCCGGCGCCGAGGTCATCGCCGACGGCAGCATCCATATCTACGGTACGCTGCGTGGCCGCGCATTGGCCGGTGCCCAGGGCAACATCAGCGCACGCATTTTCTGTCGCGACTTCCACGCTGAACTGGTCGCGATTGCAGGACGGTATAAGGTACTGGACGATATTCCGGACAACCTGCGCGGCAAGGCCGTGCAGGTATGGCTGGAACAGGACCAGATCATGATTGCTGCGCTGGATTGACGCAGCTCACAACGACATTCAGGAGAGATCCTTTGGCTGAAATCATCGTAGTCACCTCCGGCAAGGGCGGCGTCGGCAAGACCACCTCCAGCGCCAGCATCGCCTGCGGCATCGCGCGGCGCGGCAAGAAAGTTGCCGTCATCGACTTCGACGTCGGTCTGCGCAACCTTGACCTGATCATGGGCTGCGAGCGCCGCGTGGTGTACGACTTCGTCAACGTCGTCCACGGTGAGGCCACACTGAAGCAGGCCCTGATCAAGGACAAGCGCTTTGACAACCTGTTCGTGCTGGCTGCCTCGCAGACCCGCGACAAGGATGCACTGAACAAGGAAGGCGTGGAGAAGGTCCTGAAGGATCTGGCTGCCGACGGCTTCGACTACATCATCTGCGACTCCCCGGCCGGCATCGAGAAGGGCGCTTTCCTGGCGATGTACTTCGCTGATCGCGCCGTTGTCGTGGTCAACCCGGAAGTGTCTTCGGTACGCGACTCGGACCGCATCATCGGCCTGCTCGACTCCAAGACCGCCAACGCCGAAGCCGGCAAGGCCGTGCCGGCCTACCTGCTGCTGACCCGCTACAGCCCCTCGCGCGTTGAGACCGGCGAGATGCTGAGCATCACCGATGTGGAAGAAGTGCTGGGGCTCAAGGCCATCGGCGTCATCCCCGAGTCGGGCGACGTGCTCAATGCCTCCAACAAGGGCGAGCCGGTCATCCTGGATACCGAGTCGCCGGCCGGCCAGGCCTACGAGGACGCCGTCGGCCGCATCCTGGGTGAAGAGCGTCCGATGCGCTTCACCACCGTGGAGAAGAAGGGCTTCTTCAGCAAGTTGTTTGGAGGATAAGCATGGGACTGCTCGACTTCCTGAGACAGAAGAAGACCACCGCCGAAACGGCGAAGAACCGCCTGCAGATCATCATCGCGCAGGAACGCAGCACCCGCGGCGGCCCAGACTACCTGCCGCTGCTGCAGCGTGAGCTGCTGGAAGTAATCAAGAAGTACGTCAACATCGACGCCGACGCGGTCAAGGTGGACCTGGTCAAGGATGGCGCCAACGACGTGCTCGACATTTCCGTGGCCCTGCCCGACGACAAGTGATATCAGCCCGGCGGCCACGGCCGCCGGGACTCAATCAGCCGTGAACGAAAACCCTGCCAACGAACCAACCCAGCCGGTGCTGTGCGTTGGCGATATCCAGTGGACCGACGCTGCGGCCCTGCTCGCGCGCCACGGCCTGCGCCTGAACCATGTTGCCGCCGGTGAGAAGATTCCCGGCAGCTACTGGGGCGAGCCCGAGGCAGGCATCATCGCCTGTGACGTGTACGTGCGCGATGACACGCCGGTGCATTCGATGCTGCACGAATCCTGCCACCTGATCGTGCTGCCGCCCGAGCGCCGCGCGCAGGTGCATACCGATGCCACCGACTCGGTCCCCGAGGAAGACGCCACCTGCTACCTGCAGATCGTGCTGGCCGGACAACTATCAGGCGTAGGCAGCGCGCGACTGATGGCCGACATGGACAGCTGGGGCTACACCTATCGCCTGGGTTCGACCCGGGCCTGGTTTGAACAGGACGCCGAGGATGCCAAGCGTTGGCTGATAGAGCGCGAGTTGATAACACCGTGAGCCTGTAGTGCCGAGCCATGCTCGGCAGAAGCCTTCCCGGTAAAGCCACAGCGCAGCATGGCTGCGCTCTACAGGTGAAGCGCTCCTAGCGTGGCCTGGAACTACCCATATCCAAGGTGACCCGCGTGCCCCGCTCCGGCTGCGAATGAATTTCCAGCTGCCAGCCAAGGTGATCGCATAGCCGCGCAATCAGATCCAGGCCAATACCCGCACCCGGATTGCGCTCGCCTTTGGTCATGCGCGCATACACCTGCGCGACCTCTTCCGGGCTCATGCCGTGGCCGGGATCCTCAATGGTCAAAACTGCATTGGCGGAGATCCAAAGCCGCACCACGCCGCGATCACTGTTCTCGATAGCATTGCGCAGCAGATTGCCAACCGCCGCCTGCACCACCGCCAACGGTGCAAGCAACTGGCAGGGCGCGGCATCCACCAGCACAAGCTCCAATTCCTTGCCCTTGGCAAGATAACGATGGTCTTCGGCGATTTCCGGCAGCAGCTCGTCCAGCGCCACCAACTCACTCATCGCCGACAACTTGGCCGGATCACGCGCAAGCACCAGCAGCAGCTGGATCAACTGCTCCATGCCGGTCGACGTATTGCGCACGCGCAGCAGCTGCTGACGCGCTCTTTCCGGCAGGCCCGGCTGCTCCAACGCCAGCTCGGCGGCACCGGTGATCACTGCGATCGGTGTGCGCAACTCATGACTGGCGGTACTGATGAACGCCCGTTCGCGCTCAACGAAATGTTCATTGCGCTGCAGATAGTCATTCAAAGCACCGGCGATCACTTCCAGCTCCGTGCTGCCGCGCTTGTCCACCAGCACCTGTTGTCCGCGCCGCTCCGGGCTCAGCTTTGTGATGTCCTCCGCGAGCACCGACAAGGGCCTTACCAGTCGGGTCATGCCAACCCAGGCCATCAGCAAGGTCACCAGTAGCAACGCCACACCAGCGAGCAGTGCCCAGCGAGTGATGAAGTGCTCCAGCTCACCGAAGTCAGAGATATCCAAGGCCAACACCACCCGACCGAAGTCGGAGGTATCGCGGACCATGACCGCGGTGTCCTTGCCTTCCAGCAACGCACCGTCATGCAAGCCGGGATGCAGCCGCCTCAGACTCTCGGGAATGCCGCCAGGCTCGTGCTCGGCGTAAAACCACAGCGTGTCCGAGTCCTGCCAGCGATAGGTGGGGTCGGTGCGCATCTGGCCGATGATGCTGTCCAGCTCGGTGTTCAACAACGAACGCCACACCGCGTGCTCGGCGTGTTCGTGCACATAGTTGGCGGCACTGAATACCGCCAGTGTCACCAACGCCACGTAGATCGCCAGCCAGCCCAGCAGCTTGCGGCGCAGCGTGCGGCGTATCATTGCGCACTACCGGCCGCAGGTGCGGACAGGCGATAGCCGACACGCGGCAAGGTCTGCAGCAGCTTGTGCTCGAACGGACCATCTACCGCGCGCCGCAGTTCGTAGATATGCGAGCGGAGCATGTCGCCATCCGGCGGCTCATCGCCCCACAACGCATATTCCAGCTGATCACGGGTAACTGCGGCCGGGCTGGCGCGCATCAGCACTTCCAGCAACTTCCGACACGCCGGATACAGATGCAGCACCTGCCCACCGCGCTGCGCCTCGAACGTGGCCAGATCCAGCTGCAGGTCATGGACTTCCAGCAGCTTGCGCGGATTGCGCCCATGCGTGCGCGCCAGCACGGCTTCCAGCCGTACTTCCAGCTCCGGCAGCGCGAATGGCTTGGTCAGGTAGTCATCGGCACCGGCACGGAAGCCGGTGATCTTGTCCGGCAGCTCGTCGCGGGCGGTGAGCATGATCACCGGCACTTCGGAGCGGAACTCCTCGCGCAGCTTGCGCAGCACCTCCGGCCCTTCCATGCGCGGCAGCATCCAGTCCAGCAGGATGGCGTCGTAGCTATGGGTGCCGGCCAGATGCAGGCCGGTGATGCCGTCGGGGGCGACGTCCAGTGTGTGCCCGCGCGCTTCGAAATAATCGAACAGGTTGGCGATCAGATTGCGATTGTCTTCAATGACCAGCAGCCGCATGCGGGCATGACCTTGCTGCCCCGGGCCGAGGCATTACCGGCGTATCCTAGCGCCGCCAACGTCGGATTGGCGTCGAAACGCAGCCGAGGTCAGCCACCTGTCGTTTCGACGTGTTTCCAACGTTGTCTACGGCATCATCCTGCCAGCCTCTGATACCGAGCCCTCTGTGCGCCCAAATCCGCCCCGCTCCTCGTCCAATCGGCTGTGGTTCGCCATCCTGATAGCCTTGGTCATTGCCAGCCTGTTGGCGGGGCTGGGCATGCGCTCACCGCAACCGCCCGACGAACCCCGCTTCGTGCTCGCAGCACGGCACATGGTGGAGACCGGGCAGTGGCTGCTGCCGCAACGCGGCAGCGAGTTGTACGCGGAGAAGCCAGCCACCTTCATGTGGATCCAGGCAGCTACCTACAAGCTCATCGGCGATTGGAACCGGTCCTTCCTGGTGCCCTCGCTGCTCGCCGCCCTGCTTACCCTGTGGCTGACCTGGGACATGAGCCGGCGGCTGTGGAACCGGCAGATCGCCCGTTATGCGGTAGTCGGCCTGTTCGTCTGCATCCAGTTCGGGCTGATGGCCAAGCGCGCGCAGATCGACATGGTGCTGGTCGGCATGACCACGCTGGCGCTGTGGGGGCTGGTACGTCACCTATTGCTTGGCCCGAACTGGTGGGCGCTGGCCCTGGCTGCTTTCGCGGCTGGCGCAGGCACTGTCACCAAGGGCGTTGGTTTCCTGCCGCTGCTGATGTTGCTGCCGTGGATGGCCTGGCGCTGGCGTCACCCGCAGGCCGCCGGGCCAGGCCGTAGTTGGGGCTGGTGGCTGCTATTGCCCGCCTTCCTGGCCGGCACCGCGATCTGGCTGGGCCCGCTGGCCATCGCCCTGCTGCAGAACCCCGACCCGCACCTGCAGTCCTACGCCAAGGAACTGCTGTTCAAGCAGACCGGCACCCGCTACGCCAACGCATGGCACCACCACCAGCCGTTCTGGTACTACCTGCAGGTGATGGCCACGCTATGGCTGCCAGGCAGCCTGCTGGCACCTTGGCTGCTACCGGCCTGGTGGCGACGCTGCCGACGCGCCGATCCACGCTACCTCCTGCTGCTGGGCTGGGCGTTGCTGGTGCTGCTGTTCTTCAGTGCGAGCCCGGGCAAGCGCGAGGTCTATATTCTGCCGATGCTGCCGGCTCTGGCCATCGCTGCGGCACCGCTGCTGCCGGGCCTGCTGCGCCGCACCGGCGTGCGCTGGCTGTTGCTGCTGTACGTATTGCTGTTGGCGGTGGCCACGCTGGTGGTCGGCTATGGCGCGGTGCACGGCGATGGCTGGGCACAGCGCAATGCGATCAAGCGCGCGATCGACCCGTGGGTGCTGCCGCAGGTCGGCTGGTGGCTGATCGGCTTTGGCGCCGCCTCGCTACTCGTGGTGGCGGTGCTGCGACTGCGCCGCGCTGGGCTGGCGGTAGTGCTGACCACGGTAATGCTGTGGTCGATGTATGGGCTCGGCGCGATGCCTGCACTTGATCCCTACAGCTCCGCTTCGCTGGTGATGGACAAGGTCCGTGCACGCATCGGCCCGGACGCCGAGCTGGGCATGGTTGCCTGGCGTGAACAGAACCTGCTGCAGACCCATCCGCAGGCCACCGATTTCGGCTTCAAACGTCCCGTTGCCGAACAATGGGAAGACGCAGCACGCTGGGTGACTGAAGACCCACAACGGCGCTGGCTGTTCGTGCTGGACAAGGCGATGACGCCTTGCGCCGACCAAAGCCAGGTCATCGACATTGGCAGTGCCAACCGCAACAACTGGCAGCTGCTGCCCGGCACCGCATTGCACGCCGATTGCGTCACCAAGACCCACGGCGTGGTCGCTGGCAGTGAGAACGCACTGGAAAGCGACGGCGATTGACGTCTGAAAACTGCAGCGCACTCCTTGAACCGGAGTGCTTGAAGCATAGGCAAGCGAGGCTGTACCGGATCCGGTACAGCCTCTCTTACGTTTGCCCCCCTTGCTCTTGGCGGCAGCCAAACTGAAGCACTGACAAATTCACGACATCGTTCCGACCTGTCTCCGACACGGGCCGACCGAGCATGGCCGCATCCAGATTGACGGTGCCCCAGCTCCATGTCGCAGCAACCCAGTTCCATCGCCCTGATTCCGGTCGCTGAACGCAGCCGCCTGAGCTTCGTCGGGCGCGCCCTGCTGATCCCGCTAGTGATCGTCGCCGTCGGCAGCCTGTTGTTGATGGCCGGCAATGGTGACCAGTGGCTTGCCGATCAGCTGTATCGCTGGCAGGGCAGCCAATGGGTATTCAAGGACGCGTGGTGGACCAGCCACCTTATCCATAAGGGCGGCCGCAACCTGACCTGGTTTGTCGGCCTGCTGGTGATCCTGGCGCTGATCCGCAGCTGCATGGACATACGCTGGCGCCCATTGCGGCGGCCACTGGCCTACCTGCTGTCATCGGTAGCGCTGACCACCAGCATCGTCGCGCTGCTGAAATCCTGGACCCATATGGACTGCCCTTGGGACCTGGAGCGCTACGGTGGTCTGCGCCCCTTCATTGGACTGTTCGAGCAGCGTCCGGTTGCCCTGGGCCACGCTGCCTGCTTCCCGGCCGGCCACGCGGGCTCGGGCTACGCCTGGGTGGCGCTGTTCTTCTTCATGTTGCAGGTGCGCCCGCAATGGCGCTGGCCGGCACTGGGCACCGCCCTGCTGGTCGGCTTGGTGTTCGGCCTGGCCCAGCAGCTGCGTGGCGCCCACTTTGCCTCGCACGACCTGTGGGCACTGGCAATCAGCTGGCTGGTCGCAACGGTGCTCTATCTGTGGATGTTCCCGTCGCCTGCGACAACCAACGCGCTCCCGCGCATCACCCCAGTTGGAGAACGCGCATGAGCGTTGTCGCCACTCGCCGTATTGCTTCCCCGCTGTCATGGTCGCGCCTGCAGGAGTGGCGTCCGGAGATAAGCACTGAAGCCCTGATCCTGATCGCCAGCACGTTCTTTGCGCTGGTCTGCAACAACCTGTTCTGGCGCAGCGCGATTGCCACCAATCCGAGCAGCGTGCTGTTCGCGGTCTCGTTGTTTGCCTTGTTGGCAAGCGTGCACGCCATTCTCTTCAGCCTGCTGATCTGGCGCTGGAATGCCAAGGTGGTGCTGACGGCGCTGTTCATCACCACCGCCTTCGCCACGCACTACATGAACAGCTACAACGTCTATCTGGACGCGGACATGCTGCGCAATGTGCTGGCCACCGACCACAAGGAATCACGCGAGCTGATGACACCGGCATTGTTGCTGCCGCTGCTCGGCTACGGTCTTTTGCCGACCCTGCTGCTGTGGCGCGTGCGGCTGCGCAAGCGCAGCTGGGGACGAGCCCTGCTGTGGCGTGTTGCCTTCCTGCTGGGCGTGATCGTAGCGGGCGGCGCCGGCACCATGTTGTCGTTCCAGAATGTTTCCGCCTTGATGCGCAATCACCGTGAAGTGCGCTACCTGGCCACGCCGGCCAACTATCTGATCGCGCTGAAGCAGAACTTTGCCAGCTCCAGCCCCATGAAGAAGCAGCCCAAGTTGCCGCTCGGCACGGACGCCAAAGCCATGCCACGTGCCGCCGGCAGCAAGCCGCGCCTGCTGGTACTGGTCGTAGGCGAAACCGTGCGTGCGCAGAACTGGGGCTTGAACGGCTACGCCCGCCAGACCACCCCGGAGCTGGCGCAGACCGGCGTGATCAATTTCCCGGACATGCATTCCTGCGGCACCAGCACCGAAGTATCGCTGCCCTGCATGTTCTCGCCGTTTGGTCGCCACGACTACGACGAAAAAAAGATCCGCGGTCACCAGTCACTGCTGCACGTGCTTGAACACGCCGGCATCGCCACGCTGTGGCGCGATAACCAGTCCGGCTGCAAGGGTGTTTGCGACGGCTTGGAAATCCAACGCCTGGATGATGCGACCACGCAGGGTCTGTGCGCCGACGGCCGCTGCATGGATGAGATTCTTCTGGAAAACCTCGCTGCACAGGTACGCGCCAAGCCGGGCGACCGGGTGGTTGTGCTGCATCAATTGGGTAACCACGGCCCGAGCTACTTCCAGCGCTATCCGGCGCAGTTCCGCCAGTTCGCACCTACTTGCGACACCGCGGACCTGGGCAAGTGCAGCCGCGAGGACATCGTCAACAGCTACGACAATGCGATCCGCTATACCGATCATTTCCTGACCCGCACCATCGCTTCCCTGCGCGGAATGGAAGACTACGACACGGCGATGATCTACCTGTCCGATCACGGCGAATCGCTGGGTGAAAAGGGCTTGTACCTGCACGGTGTGCCCTATGCGATCGCACCGGAAGAACAGACCCGGGTACCGATGGTGATGTGGTTCTCGCCGGGGTTTTCCGCAGATCGTGGCCTGGACATGAGCTGCGTACGCCACCGCGCTGCGCAGCGCAGCGACCAGGACAACCTGTTCCCCTCGGTATTGGGCCTGATGCAGGTGCAGACGTCGGTGTATGACCAGTCCCGCGACCTGTTCGCCCCCTGCACATGAAGCACTCCCCTGTAGTGCCGAGCCATGCTCGGCAGAAGCCTTCCCAGCGATCCAAATGTAGTGCCGAGCCATGCTCGGCAGGGGCCTTCCAAGCAATCCCAGTGTAGTGCCGAGCCATGCTCGGCAGAGGCCTTCCCGGTAAAGCCCCTGCCGAGCATGGCTCGGCACCATAAAAAATGACTCCTCCTGCCGAGCATGGCTCGGCACTACACCTGCCTATCCCTTTCCCCACTTGCGGCCCGGTCGCTGCCCCACTAGCCTTCGCCGGTACTTAACAAACCGGGGTTTGCTGTGAAGAATCGTCATTTGGTCCTGGCCGCCGCCGTTGGCGTGGCCGTGCTCTCGTTGGCTGCCTGTAAAAAGGACGCCGCCACCGACGCCGCCAAGCCGGCCACCACCCAGGCCGCACCAGCCGAAAGCGCCGACCAGTTCATCGCCCGAGTCAATGCCGAATACAAGGCGATGTACCCGGAAATGACTTCGGCCCAGTGGCTGTCGTCCACCTACATCAATGACGATTCGGCCCGCGTTGCGGCCAAGGCCAACGAGCACTGGCTGACCGTACTCAACGGCTGGATCGAACAGGCCAACAAGTACGAAGGCCAGCCGATGAGCGCCGACACCAAGCGCGCCATCAGCCTGCTCAAGCTGATGACCTCGATGCCCGCCCCGCGCGACCCGCAGAAGCTGGCCGAACTGGCCGGCATCGCCACCAAGCTGGAAGGCGACTACGGCGCCGGCACCTACTGCGTGGGCGAAGGCGACAACAAGAACTGCCGCCAGCTTGGCGACCTTGAGAAGGTGCTGGCCACCTCGCGCGACTACGACAAGCAGCTCGACGCCTGGCAGGGCTGGCAGTCCACCGCCGTGCCGTCGCGCGCCAACTACCAGCGCTTCGTCGAACTGGTCAACGAAGGTGCTCGCGAACTGGGCTATACCGATGCCGGCCAGATGTGGCGCAGCGGCTACGACATGCCGGCCGACCAGGTTGGCCCGGAAACCGACCGCCTGTGGGAGCAGGTCAAGCCGCTGTACGAGCAGGTGCATTGCTATACCCGCGCCAAGCTGGACAAGGAATACGGCAAGGACAAGGCCGAGGTCGGCGGCGGCATGATTGCCGCGCACCTGACCGGCAACATGTGGCAGCAGGACTGGAGCAACCTGTGGGACATGACCGCGCCGTACCCGAACGCGGGCAGCCTGGACATCACCGCCGCACTGGAAAAGCAGTACCAGACCAACCTCAGTGCCGCCCTCGCCAAGGCCGGCGGCGCCGACCCAGCAAGCCGCTTCAAGGCACAGCGTGAAGCCGAGCTGGTCACTGCCCGGCAGATGACCGAGCGCGCGCAGGACTTCTACGTCTCGCTGGGCATGCCCAAGCTGCCGGAGAGCTACTGGCAGAACACCCAGTTCATCAAGCCACTGGACCGCAACGTGGTCTGCCACGCCAGCGCCTGGGACATGAACATGGGCGGCGACGGCAAGGATGTGGGCCCGGACGTGCGCACCAAGATGTGCATCACCCCGAACGAAGAAAACTTCACCACCATCTACCACGAGCTTGGCCACATCTATTACGACCTGGCCTACAACCCGCTGCCGCCGTTGTTCCAGGGCGGTGCCAACGACGGCTTCCACGAAGCCATCGGCGACACCATCGTGCTGGCGATGACGCCCAAGTACCTCAACTCGATCGGCCTGGTCGGTGCGCAGCAGGAAAGCCGCGAAGCCACCATCAATGCGCAGATGCGCATGGCGATGTCAGGCGTGTCGTTCCTGCCGTTCGGTCTGATGATCGACCGCTGGCGCTGGGGCGTGTTCGACGGCTCGATCAAGCCGGACCAGTACAACCAGAAGTGGTGGGAACTGAAGGCGCAGTACCAGGGCGTGGCCCCGGCCAGCGCTCGCGGCGAAGAGTTCTTCGACGCCGGCGCCAAGTACCACGTGCCGGGCAACACCCCGTACCTGCGTTACTTCCTGGCGCGCATCCTGCAGTACCAGTTCTACAAGGGCCTGTGCGATGCATCCGGCTACACCGGCCCGCTCAACGAGTGCAGCTTCTACGGCAACAAGGAAGCCGGGCAGAAGTTCTGGGCGATGCTGAGCAAGGGTTCCAGCCAGCCGTGGCAGGCCACTCTGAAGGAACTGACCGGCACCGAGAAGCTCGACGCCGCACCGATGCTGGAGTACTTCGCACCGCTGCAGGAATGGCTGAAACAGCAGAACGAAGGCCAGATGTGCGGTTGGCAGGCGGCTGCCCCGGCGGCGACGCCCGCTGCCACTGCAGCTGCGCAGCCGGTGGCTGCAAAGTAAACCATGTTGTAGTGATCCCAAAGAAGGGCGCCGTATTGGCGCCCTTCTTCTTCAACACCAAGCCGCCCTCACACGGATGCTTTAACCAACATCCAACAAACAACACAAGGAGTCCAAGATGCGTCAAAAGTTGGCTGCAGGTCTCGTGATTTTCTGTGCTTCGCAACTCTGCAACGCACAGGCAACCGACGTTGCTATCGGGCAGGAAGACAGCAAGAGCGGACTCTGTCTTTTCACCGGAACGCCTCCGTCTGAATTTACGTATACCATCGTAAAAGAGCTCGACTACGGCAAAGGCAGCTATGGAAGTGTGAACGACCTGCTTCCCATCGTCGTAGCTGATGCCAAGGCCGCCGGTGCAGATGCGGTCATTCATTACAATGGGGCCCAGCACTTCGGTTTCTGGCCGTGGCGATTCGTGAGACCAGTGGTAACAGGCACCGCCGTAAAGTGGACGCCTGCACGCGACATCGACTGCGCTGGTGCAGGCGGGCATCACACCACCGGAACACTGAAAGAGGCCCCACCGCCGCCGCAGAAATAGCACGGCGCCCCTGCGCTTGATGGTGGCGCCAGAGGTGCATTGGCAAGCGGCGCTCAGCCCAGGCTGGATCGGCCTGTGTTCCGTAACCAACCTGGCAGTCCGTAGTGACGCTTTGTTGATCAGGCTCTCCTCCTCCGGACGGAGCGACCCCTTTTCACATTCCTCACGCTGGCGTTGAATACGCGCATCAATTCGTGAACTCGTCAATCAATCGATAACATCAACGTCGCCCCGCCACCGGGGCGACCTGCTTCCCGAGCTGGATCCGTACCACCACCCAGCACAACCGGAGTACATCGCATGACCTGGATCATCGCTGTCGCTCGCTGGCTGTACGCCCTGTTCTACCTGCATGTTGGCGTGCGTTGGTTTTCGTACAAGCTCTTTGGTACGTCCTGGCCGGATCATCACGAAGCACCTGCCGCCAAAGCGCTGACCACCGCAATGACGGAAAGCGGCATAGTCGATCCGATGATTGCCTCAGCCTGTCTTGTCGGCGGACTGTTGCTGCTGTTCCGGCGCACCGCGCCACTGGGCATCGCGGTACTTGCACCCCTGGTGACCGGCATTTTCATCTTCCACCTATGCCTAAACCAGCAATGGCCATGGGGAACATTCCACCTCTGCTATCTGGCGGTGCTGGCGTGGCTGCACCGCAGTGCATTTCGGCCATTGTGGAATTACCGGGGCAATGTTGGATGAGCAAGCGCCACTGCCCGGACTGCAAGAGCCGAACACCCCTGTAGTGCCGAGCCATGCTCGGCAGAGGCTTTACCGATAGAAATGATGCAAAGCTCCCGAGCCATGCTTGGCGGAAGCTTCAGCGATGGCAGGACCCATTGAGGCGGACTCTGCGCGTGCTTCGCGGCTTACGCCGCTCCCACGATCGGGAGCGCAGGCTACGTAATTCGCAGACAACAAGGGCGCCAACGGCGCCCTTGTCGGTTTCAAGCTTTTACGCAGGCTCAGTGCGTGCCCGCAGCCGCCTTGCCCACCGCACCCAGCTCACCAGCCAGATTGCGCTTATAGGTGTCGAAGTCGATGCCCTGCTCGGCCACTTCAGCGTGCGCGGCATCTTTGAGCACATCCGAATACATCAGTCGCACCGGCGTGTCGTTGTTCTCGTGCCACTCGGCAGCCTGCATGATCAGCGCCAGCACACGGGCGGCACTGGTGGTCTCACCGGCGATCTTGCCGTCCATGCCCAGCACCCACTCACCATCACGGCGGACGATACCGGCCAGCAATGCACGGTGCTGATCGCGCAATTCGGCATGCGGCTCCACTTTGGCCTTTACCGGCGGATTGGCTTCGGCCTGGTTGCGCTCGCGCTCGGCCAGCTTCTTCTTCGCCTCGCGGCGGCCTTTGGATTGGATCGACATCAGTTGTTCACTCTTTGAACGGCCGCCGGTGATGGCGGCGCAGCTATTGTCCCCGATGCGGGGTGAATTCGTGTCAGGACGTGGTTTCGTCACGCTGGGCCCGCTGGCTGATGCGCTCCCATTTCCACATCGCCCAGCTGCCCAGGCCGAACAGGGCCGCGCCAATAGCCAGAGTCAGGCCACTGCGGCTGAGCATCGGCGAGAGCACGCCGGCGATGATGGCGTTGGTCACCAAGGTGCTGAATGCCTGCATCGACGAGGCTGTGCCGCGCTGGCGCGGGTACATGTCGAGGATGGCCAGGGTCAGGATGGGGAAGATCAGCGCCACGCCAAACGAGGTCAGGGTGAACGGCAGCACCGCCCACGGCACCGTCATTTCGGTGGCGAAGGCGTTGTAGCTGATGTTGTAGATGGCTGCGACGGCCATGAAGCAGTAACCGATCCGCACCGCCCGCGCACCGTCCATGCGCCCTGCCGCACGGCCAGAGGCATAGGCGCCCAAGGCCATGCCGCCGATGGTCGGAATGAACAGCCACGCGAACTGGCGCTCGTTCATGTGCAGCAGGTCAAGCACGAAGGCAGGCGCCGAGGCGATGTACAGGAACAGTCCACCGAAGCCCAGCGACCCGGCCAGGGCCAGGCGCAGGAAGCGCGGATTGATACCGATGCTGATGTAGTCCTGCAGCAGCCGCTTTGGATGCAGGCTCAGGCGCGCATGCGGCGGATGGGTTTCCGGCAGCCAGATGCAGGTGATCAGCAGCAACAGCGCCGAAAACCCGACCAGGAACCAGAAAATGCCCTGCCACTGCGTCCAACCCAGCAACCAGCCGCCGATGATCGGGGCGATGGCCGGGGCGATGGAGAAGATCATCGAGACCTGACTCATCAGTCGCTGCGCGTCGTCGCCGTCATACAGGTCACGGATCACCGCGCGGCCAATGATGTAACCGACACCGGCCGACAGGCCCTGCAGGAAGCGGAACAGCAGCAAGGTTCCCATGTCGGTGGACAGTGCACAGCCGACGGATGCAGCGATGAACACCACCAGCCCGCCGATGATGACCACCTTGCGGCCCAGCGCATCGGACAGCGCGCCATGCACCAGGCTCATCAATGCATAGGCCAGCAGATAGACACTGATCACCTGCTGCATCGCCAGCTTGTCGGCGCCTAGATCGGCGCCCATATGCGGGAACGCCGGGAATACCGCATCGATCGCGAACGGGCCAAACATCGACAGACCGGCCACCAGAATGGCGATACGGCGCAGCGAAACCTGCTTGTTTGCTTCCATGGCTTTCACTAACCAGCAACGGCACCGGCGCGAGGGCCGATGTGGGGTGGGGACAGAATGAACAGGACCGGGCGCGACGGCGCTGGACGGCCATGATGCGGCAATTTGTCCGGACATTCACCCGCTTCAGCCAGCGGTTCCGGGATGCCCGGCCGTACGCGTGCAACGCGCGGGATTGAAACCGGGATGCAGATGGTAATCCAAGCCGCCGCGCGGGTCTGCCCCGGGCCTTTACCGGGCTATAATCGGCAAGCTGTACGAACAAGGTGGGAGAAGCGGTTCACCCCGCTGCCGAAGGCGCAAACGCCCGTAATCGCTCAGGCCCGATACCACCCGTAGCAAAACTCTGGAGAGACCGGTTCAATCCGGCGCCGAAGGTGCACGAAGCGCACGATCCTCGTCGCGTCGCTTCCAAACTCTCAGGCAAAAGGACAGAGGGGCGCGAGGTAAGCCTTTGCTTGCCGGCTGTGGTGGCGCGCGTGCGCGGCACCCGGACGGCAACCGGGCAGACCTGGCTCACCGCCCCTGCCCTGCATGCCTTCTCCGGACGTCAGCCATGACCCAGAACACTCTTTCGCTGCGCGAACTCGAACACCATTCCGCGTTCGTCGACCGCCACATCGGCCCCAACGACGCTGAAATCGCGCAGATGCTGCGCACCGTTGGCCACGATTCGCTCGAAGCACTCACCGACGCCATCGTGCCGGGTTCGATCAAGTCGCCGGCGCCGCTGGCGCTGCCCGAGTCGCTGACCGAAGTCGACGCGCTGGCCAAGATCCGCGCCATCGCCGACAAGAATAAGGTACTGCGCAGCTTCATCGGCCAGGGCTATTACGGCACCCACACGCCGAACGTGATCCTGCGCAACATCCTCGAGAACCCGGCGTGGTACACGGCATACACGCCGTACCAGGCAGAAATCTCGCAGGGCCGCATGGAAGCGCTGATCAACTTCCAGACCATGGTCGCCGACCTGACCGGCATGGAAATCGCCAACGCCTCGCTGCTGGACGAAGCCACCGCCGCCGCCGAAGCAATGACCCTGGCCAAGCGCTCGGCCAAGTCCAAGTCCAAGCTGTTCTTCGTGCAGGACAGCGTGCATCCGCAGACGCTGGAACTGCTGCGCACCCGCGCCGAGCCGATGGGCATTGAACTGTTGATCGGCAAGCCGGCTGACGCACTCACCGCCGACACCTTCGGCGTGCTGCTGCAGTACCCGGACAGCCTCGGCAACATCGGCGACTACAAGGCGCTGGTCGAGGCCGTACACGCCCGCCAGGGTCTGGTCGCAGTCGCCACCGATCTGCTGGCACTGACCCTGATCGCCGCCCCCGGCGAATGGGGCGCGGATATCGCCGTCGGCAACAGCCAGCGCTTCGGCGTGCCGTTCGGTTTCGGCGGCCCGCACGCCGCCTTCATGGCCTGCCGTGACGCCTACAAGCGCTCAATGCCGGGCCGCCTGATCGGCGTCTCGGTCGATGCCGAAGGCAAGGCCGCGTACCGCCTGACCCTGCAGACCCGCGAGCAGCATATCCGCCGCGAGAAGGCCACTTCCAACATCTGTACCGCACAGGTGCTGCTGGCGGTGATGGCCTCGATGTACGCCGTCTACCACGGTCCGGAAGGCCTGCAGCGCATTGCCCGCCGTACCCACCGCCTGGCTGCCATCCTCGCCGCTGCTCTGCGTGGCAAGGGCGTGGCGGTCGGCAACGACTTCTTCGACACCCTGCACATCACCGGCGTTGATTCGGCCGCGCTGAAGGCCAAGTCCGAAGCCGCCGGCATCAACCTGCGCATCATCGACGCCGGCTCGGTCGGCATCAGCCTGGACGAAACCGCTACCCGCGCCGACGTCGTCGCACTGGCCCAGCTGTTCGGCGCCAGCATCGATGTAGACGCACTCGATGCCAGCACTGCCGACGCTCTGCCGAAGAGCCTGCTGCGCACCAGCGAGTTCCTGACCCACCCGGTATTCAACACGCACCACAGCGAGCACGAGATGCTGCGCTACCTGCGTTCGCTGGCCGACAAGGACCTGGCGATGGATCGCACCATGATCCCGCTGGGCAGCTGCACCATGAAGCTCAACGCCACCGCCGAGATGATCCCGGTGACCTGGCCGGAATTCGCCAACATCCACCCGCTGGCACCGGCTGATCAGGCGCAGGGCTACAAGGAGCTGATCGACGGCCTGGAAGCGATGCTGGTCGAGTGCACCGGCTATGACGCCGTGAGCCTGCAGCCGAACTCCGGCGCGCAGGGCGAATACGCCGGCCTGCTGGCAATCCGCGCCTACCACCGCTCGCGCAACGAAGGCCATCGTGACATCTGCCTGATTCCGGACTCGGCGCACGGCACCAACCCGGCCTCGGCCCAGATGTGCGGCATGACCGTGGTGGTGACCAAGACCGACAGCAACGGCAACGTCGATGTCGAAGACATCCGTCGCAACGCCGAGAAGTACAGCGACCGCCTGGCCGCGATCATGATGACCTACCCGTCCACGCATGGCGTGTTCGAGGAAGAAGTGGTCGAGATCTGCGAGATCATCCACAAGCATGGCGGCCAGGTGTACACCGACGGTGCCAACATGAACGCCCTGGTCGGCGTGGCCAAGCCCGGCAAGTGGGGCTCGGACGTGTCGCACCTGAACCTGCACAAGACTTTCTGCATCCCGCACGGCGGCGGCGGCCCGGGCGTTGGCCCGTGTGCGGTGAAGTCGCATCTGGCCCCGTTCCTACCGGGCAAGCTCGGCGACAACGGCCCGGTCGGTATGGTCAGCGCAGCCAGCTTCGGCAGCGCCTCGATCCTGCCGATCAGCTGGATGTACATCACCCTGATGGGCACCGCCGGTCTGCGCAAGGCAACCCAGGTTGCATTGCTCAACGCCAACTACATCGCCAAGCGCCTGGCCCCGCATTACGCCACGCTGTACACCGGTCGTAATGGCCTGGTGGCGCATGAGTGCATCCTCGACGTGCGTCCGCTGGAGAAGACCTCCGGTATCGGCGCCGAGGACGTGGCCAAGCGCCTGATCGACTTCGGCTTCCACGCCCCGACCCTGAGCTTCCCGGTTGCCGGTACGCTGATGGTCGAGCCAACCGAGAGTGAATCGCAGCACGAACTGGATCGCTTCATCGACGCGATGATCCAGATCCGCGAGGAAATCCAGGCCATCGAAGACGGCAAGCTCGACCGCGAGGACAACCCGCTCAAGCACGCCCCGCACACTGCCGGTGCGGTGTCGGCCAGCGAGTGGACGCATGCCTACCCGCGTGAGCTGGCAGCGTTCCCGCTGCCGTCGTTGAAGCTGCAGAAGTACTGGCCGCCGGTGGCACGCGTGGACAACGTGTACGGCGACAAGAACATCATGTGTGCTTGTATTCCGGTGGATGCGTACAAGGAAGATGTGGAAGCCTGATCAGGCAACCACCGGTAAAACGGAATGGCCCGCGCAAGCGGGCCATTTCATTTACGGCCTCCCGGCTGCAAATGCCAGCCTACCGCGGCGGCCAGTCGAAGGCCTGGGCACTTCCGCCATCAGCCTTGTTCATTTCCCGCGAGCGCGCCTCGATATGCTCGCGTGACCCATTGCAGAACAACATGGCACTCTGCAGCCCGCCCATGTACTTCTGGCTGGCGGAGATGCACATCGTTTCGCCCGGGAACACGCTTGAGCTGTCCTGGCAATAGGCCTGCTGGTCGCGCCAACTGCCCGGATACGCCTGTCTGGCCGCTGCGTACAACGACGCCAACGTCGCCTGCAACGTCGCCGGATCCGCATCCGCCGTTGGCTGCTGTCGTATCGGCGTGCGCAGCAACAACGCTGGCTTGGTCCGCTGTACCGACCCCAGGCAATACAGCGCGGGGGGCGCCTCCGCCGCCGGAACCTTGCCGACCTCCGCGCCGGTAGCCGACGCATCCACCTGTACGGCAATCGCAGGCGCAGGCAGTCCCGGCACGATGATCTTCAGGCCCTGTTCGCCCCCGGCTCGCCATACCCGCACAGGCACATCGGAACCAGGCGCAAGGCGACTGACAATGGCCAGCAACTCATCCGGCTTCATTACCGCCTGCCCGTCCATCTCAAGCAGCACATCCTTTGCCCGGATTCCGCCGACCGCGGCCGCGCGCCCCTCGGCAACCTCGATGACCCATACACCGCGCGGAGCATCGAGCCCCACTGCCTGCGCCAGCTCGGCACCAACCACACCAACACGCACGCCCAAGCGACCGCGATGCACGTCAGCATCGCTGGCTACCGGTGGAGTTGCAGCAGGCGACCGCACTGCCTGCGTGTCGCCCGGTACCCAGCGCACCACGTCGTATTTTGCGGTGAAGCCGCCAATCAAACGGCGGTAATCCTGTTCCGCCTTGTCCGCCTCGGCACGGGTGTCGTAAGCGAAACAGTAAGCAGATTCAGTAGGGATGCCTGCGGCCTGCGCCACCGGCTTGAACGCCTCGCGATACGTCTCAGCCTGCTCCAGCACCGCGGCCAAGGCACGATCGCCTGGCACCGCTTTCTCGAGGACGCCACTGCTCACGGTCAATGCGGTAACCAGCCGTCCCGGCACATCGGTGGCAGTTGCATGACAACGGAAAAAGTGCGGCTGGGCCTGGGTGGCGCCGACAGCGGCAAGTACGTCTGCCGGCAGCGCCCAAGGCACGTCATGCCAGTTGCCCACCTTCACGAAGAACGTGCGTTTGTCCCACAGGCCGCGCTGCTCCTCGCGCAGGGCTTCTGCTTCGGCCCGTGTGCGCATCGCGACGCAGCTTTTCTCACCTGCTCCACCGAGTCCTGCCACGTGGCGATAAAAGGCGCCTGCGACGCGGTTGACCGCCTCCATGTCCAGGATCGATGCGCTGAACTCGAGCACAGGCGACGCCCAGACGCGCGCCGTTGTGTGGCCAGTATCGGTGACGGTGCAAAGCACGTAACCGCCCGCCGACTGCGCCGCCGCCAATGGCGATAGCCCCAGTGCGACCAACGCCAGCAAGGCAAGACGATGCATGCTCACTCCCCCGTGATGCGGCACCGGTCTGGCTGGCCGGCGAGTCAGTGTGCCACGAATCCCGATGGCCTTTAGCGGGAAGGCGGCCCCGGAAGGCCGCCTTTGGGCATCGTTCGAGACAAGCGCAGGCTCAGTACCCCTGCTTCTTCAACCACGCATCCACCTGCGGTTTGCGCTCTGCACGCAGCCGCAGCCTGGTCTGGATCCCGGCAATTGCCGTCTCCGCATCACGTCGCGAGGTCGGTGCGATGTGCGCATCGGCGAATGCCTTGATCTTGTCCACCATCTGCAGCTTGTCGGCACTGCGCCCCAACCCCGGGTAATACCGCGCGCGCGAAGTACTGTCGACCAGCGTGTCCACCTTCTCACGATTGGCAACAGCAAAGTCGAAGGCCAGGTCCGCATGCTCGTGCGATACGCCACCAATCATGCCCGCGCTGTTGGTTGCACCCGGCTCATCGGTCAACGCCATGTCCAATGCACGCTGCGCCAACGCCTTGTCCTTGGGCAGGGCAAGCAGTCCATAGTACTGGTCACGCACCATTGCCGAGGTTTCCTGCTTGGCCAGCGTGTGCAGCTTGTCCCAGGTTGCCGTGTCGGCATTGCGTGCCACCACACCCAGCACACTGCTGCGCAGGTCCGGAGACAGCGAATCCGGCTTGGCCAGGAAGGTATCAAAGCGACGCTGCGCTTCGGCAATCACCTGCGCATCGTCCAATGCTGCCAAAGTGCCGATCAATCCACTGCGCAATTCCTTGGTCTGCGCCGAGTCGGTGTCCTTGCCGTCCCAACCCAGCGACTGCAGCACTGGCGACAAACGCGAACGTGCGTAACTGCGGAAAGCGGCCTGCCGCGCGGTATCGCCGTCGAACATGCCATCGATCCCGCTCAGCGTGCCGGAGGCCATGTCCCATAGATCGATAGGCGCGTCGGCGCTGATCTTCGCGATCAGGTCCAGCAGATCCGCATCAGGCTGCAGGCCGGCCGCAGCCAATGCACTGGTATCCATCATCACGCCCAACTGGTCGACCACCGGCAACTTGTCGAAGCCCGCGCTCAGTGCCTTGAACTGCGTCGGCGCATACAAGGTGCGGTAATAGCCCTTCTGCCCGGCATTGACCAGCAACGGACCGCTGCAGCCTGGCAGCTGCACGGCGGTGTCTCCATCGACCAGCGTGTGCACTACATCGCCACTGCCCACACGCAGGCTTACCGGCACGCGCCAATGCAGCGGCTGCTTGTCCTTGCGATCAATCGTGTACTCGCCCTGGCTCAACTTCACCTGCGTGTTGCCGGCCACGCAGCTGCTGCTGGCGCGGATCAAAGGAACACCCGGCTGCAGGGTGAAATCATGCGCCACTTCCATGAAGCGTTTGCCCGGTGCTGCCTTGTCGATCTCGGCCCAGAGATCATCAGTGACTGCATTGCCGTAGGCATGGGCTGCGATATAGCGACGCACACCATCACGCCACGCATCAGCGCCCACGTAATCCTCGAACATCGAGATCACCGCCGAGCCTTTGCCGTAGGTGATACCGTCGAACGCCTGGCTGGCCTGCTCCACCGTCTCCACGTGCTGCACGATCGGGTGGGTGGTGACGTAGGCATCGCGGCCCATCGCACCGCGGCTGGTATGCGCGGCATCGACGTTGTTGATGTCCCATTCCGGGTGCAGCTTGGCGGTGGTGCGCGCCTCCATCCACGAGGCGAAGCCTTCGTTGAGCCAGAGGTCATCCCACCACGCCATCGTCACCAGGTTGCCGAACCATTGGTGCGCGATTTCATGTGCGGCAATCGAGAACACGGCCTTCTTGTCGGAGACGCTGGACACGGTCGGGTCCAGCAGCAAGGCGTATTCGAAGGTGAAGATCGCACCCCAGTTCTCCATTGCACTGAAGAACTGGCTGCCGCCGGGTGCAGCGACGTTGTCGAGCTTGGGCAGCGGATACTTCACGCCGAAATAGTTGTTGTATTCACGCAACACCTCGGCGCTGCCTTCCAGCGCGAACTGCGCCTGTTCGACCTTGCCGGTCTGGGCAATCACCCCGATCTCGGTGTCGCCTTCCTTGACTGTGGCGCGTTCGAACTCGCCACTGGAGAAGAACAACAGATACGTCGACATCTTCGGTGTGGTCTGGAACACCACCTGCTTCAGTCCCTTGCCCAGCGCCTTGGTGCTGGTCACCGGCATGTTGCTGACCGCCATCTCGGCTTCCGGCACGGTCACGCTCAGGTCGAACGTGGCCTTGAAGCCCGGCTCATCCCACGATGGAATGAAGCGGCGTGCATCGGAGTTTTCGAACTGGGTGAACAGCGCACGCTTCTTGCTGCCATCGGCTACCGGGTAGTCCAACGCGAACAGGCCATTGGCCTGGGTGTTGATGGTGCCGTCGTAATCGATGCTCAGCGTGTAGCGGCCGGGCTGAAGCGGGTTAGCCACGCCGAAGCTGGCAGTCTGGTTGCTCTCGTCGACACTGACCGTCGTCGCTATTGCCTTGCCGCCACCTGCTGGCTGCAACTGGCTGCGACCAAAGCGCATGCCCGCTGCCTGCAGCACGATGGTGTTGGTTGGCTTCAGCACTTCCAGGTCGATCCCGACCTTGCCGTCGAAGCGCATCTGCTCGGCGTGCGGAGTTATCTCCACCCGGTAGTGATCTGGCCGCGCGGTGCGCGGCAACTGCGTGGTGGCTTCGGTCTGGATCGAGCCGGCAACTACCGGTTCCGCAGCAAACGCAGCAGAGGTCGCAGCGCAGGAAAGGGCGAGACTGATCGCAACAACGAGGGAACAGCGCATCAAAGCTCCTGACGGACGGGCATGGGCGTGATACCCACCAGATCCGCATCATCTGCCCCTCTACCGCCCCCCAACACCCCCGGAAGTCATAGCCCAGTGCGCGTAGCTTCCTGTTGCACGCGCTCGGCGATCATCGCCCGGTACTGGCGTGGCGCCATGCCGACTTCGGCCTTGAATTTTCGGGTAAATGCACTCTGGTCACTGAAGCCACAGGCCTGGCCGATGCTGGCCACGCTGTCATCGCCGTGCAGTAGGTGCAGTGCGATCTGGATGCGCAGGCGTGTCAGTACCTGCTGCGGCGTCATCTGGAACACCTTGCGGAACGAGCGCTCCAGCTTTGACAGCGAGAAGCCGGTGATATCCAGCAGGGTCTGCATACGCACGTTTTCGGCGTAATGCGTGTTGAGGTAATCCAACGCAAGCCGCAACGGCTCGTACTGCGACTCCAGTCCACCGCGCTGGCCGAGGTCACGCGAGATACCGATCAAGCCGACCACCTTGCCGTTCTCGACGATGGGCCGCTTGCAGGTCAGGCACCACCCCGGCTGCTGGTTTGGGAACAGCTGCAGCTCCATCACGTTCTCGATCACTTCGCCGGCCAGTACCCGCGCGTCCTGTTCGGTGTAGGCCTCGCTCATGCCGACCGGGTACAACTCGTCGGCACGCTTGCCGATGGCGTCGTTGCGCGACTTCATGCCCAGCCGCTGCATCATCGTCATGTTGACGTGGGTGTAGCGCCCATCAATGTCCTTGGCGAAAAACAGCACGCTGGGAATGGCGTCGAACAGGGCTTCGATTTCGGCAGGGTCAATACGCATCGGGTCAATCAGGCTGGCAGCGGGGGGCGTGCCCAGCCATTCTAGCCAGTGCTGCGCTGCCTGTAGTGGGGGGGCCCGCGGGGGGGGGGGGGCGGGGGGGGGGGGGGAGCGGGGGGGCGACGGGGGGGCGGGCGCGGCGGCGGGGGTTGGGTGTGGCGCGGGGAGCGCCCCCCCGCGGCCCGCGGGGGG